>NZ_JALJRJ010000031.1:0-59418 GCF_024519755.1 Micromonospora sp. Mcm103 | reverse complement strand
ACATCCACCTCCGCACCCAACACCGGCGGCACCACCACCACCGCCCGCTCGGCCGACGGCAGGTACGTCGCCCGCGCGTCGCCCTGCTCGCCGTCCGCGGCCATGCTCGTCAGTACCGCTCGGTACATGCCGGCGATCCGGTCGATGTTCTCGCGGGACAGCACGTGGGTGTTGCTGCGCAGGCCGAGGATGCCGCCGATCGCGGTCACCGCGAGGCCGAATTCCATCGCGGTCCGGTTGATGCCGTTGCCCTCGTCGACCACGTCTCCCTCGTCCAACAGGTGAAAGTCGAGGTAGCTGAAGAACGTGTCGATCAGGCGCCGTCCGCCCGACGCGATCGCCGGCATCGGGTACGCGCGGTGCGGCCAGGCCGCCGCCTCGTCCTCGAACACCCGGCGCACCAGGTCTCCCCAGGTGGCGGCGTCGCGGGCGGACGGGTGGGGCAGCGTGGTGATGTACATGCCGATCAGCCGCTCCGAGCCCTGAACCTCGGGTCGCACGTGCCCGACCAGGCCGGTGAAGAACCGCTCCGCACCGGTGAGCTGGCTCATCACCTTCAGGTGCGCGCCGAGCAGCACGGCCTTGAACGGCACGCCGGTCTTGGCGGCCAGCTCGCGCAGGCCGGGTTCGAGCTCCTGGAAGGAGAACCCGGCGTCGATCCGCTCGGCCGGCACGGCCAGGTCGCCGTGCCAGTCTTCGGGCAGGGACAGCGGCTCGTACTCGGCGACCAGGCCGTGCCAGAAGTCGCGGTCGGCATCCGAGGCGAGCGAGGCCAGTTCGGCCGCGACGGTGTCGGCGAACCGGACTGGCGGCACCTCGTAGCGGATCTCGATGCCGTCGCGCAGCGCGCGCAGCACCTCGACGAGTTCCTTGAGCAGCTGGTGGTAACTCCAGCCCTCAAGCAGGGCGTGGCTCTTGGTGAACGACAGTCGCCAGGAGTCGTCGGTCTGCACGTGCACGGTGATCCGCAGCAGCGGCAACGGCGACGACAGGTCGAACGGGGCGGCCCGCTCGGTCGCGGCGAACGCGACCAACCGGTCCGGCAGGTCGGCCGGGTCAAAGTGGCGCAGGTCGTGGCAGGCCACCGGGATCGTGACCTCGTGGTGCACGAGCTGCATCGGCACGGTGTATCCGGTCAGATCGACCGAGGTGCGCAGGATGTCGTGCCGGCGTCCGACCACCGTGACCGCCTCGCGGAACAGCTCGGCGTCGAACGGCGCGTCGTCGCGGACCAGGAACGACGTGAAATCGTGGTAGTTGGCCTGGTCGCCGGAGGCGAGAGTCTCGACCAGCATCCCGGTCTGCGTCCGCAGGAGCGGGTATGCGTCGTCCAGCCCTTCCGGCAGCCGGGCCCGGTCCTCGTCGCTGATCAGCTCGAACGGGCTCACCGCGTGCACCGGCGACGGCGGAATCTCGTTACCGGTCGCCGATGCGCACAGCTGCGCGATCGTGGTGTGCTGGAAGACGTCGAGCGCCCCGACCGCGAAGCCCGCCGCCTGTAGCGCGCCCACCAGGCTGACCGCGCGGATCGAGTCGCCGCCGAGCTCGAAGAAGTCGTCCTCGACGCCGACCCGCTCGACCTTGAGCGCGTGCGCCCAGATCGTCGCCATCCGCTCCTCGTCGGGCGTGCGTGGGGCGACGTAGCGATCGCGGTCGTAGACCTGCTCGCCGTGCGCGGGCAGGGCGCGTTTGTCGAGTTTGCCGTTGTTGGTCAGTGGGATCGCGTCGATCTCGACGTACGCGGCCGGGACCATGTACTCCGGCAGTACCCGGGAGATGGTCTCCCGGATCACCCGCGGATCGAGACGCTGACCCTGCACCGGCACCAGGTAGCCGACCAGACGACCGTCCTCGGCCAACACCGTGACCGCCTCACGCACCCCGGCACAACCGGACAACGCCACGTTGATCTCACCGAGCTCGATCCGGAAACCACGAATCTTCACCTGGTCATCGGCCCGGCCCAGGAACTCCAGCGTCCCGTCAGGACGCCGAAGAGCCAAATCACCACTGCGATACATACGACTACCCGCCGCACCGAACGGATCCGGCACGAACCGCTGCGCCGTCAACCCCGCCCGACCCAGATACCCACGAGCCACACCCGGCCCCGCCACATAGATCTCACCGGTCACCCCGAACGGCACCGCACGCCCACCGGCGTCGAGCAGGTACACCGCCAGATCCGACAACGGCCGACCAATCGCGTTCCCCGCCCCAGGCTCCAGATCCCGCCTGGTCAACCGGTGGTAGGTGGTATGCACCGTCGTCTCGGTGATCCCATACATGTTCACCAACGCGACCCGACCCAACCCGACCCGGTCAACCCACGGCTTGAGCCCGGCCACCTCCAACCGCTCACCCGCGAAGATCACCGCGCGCAGACCCAGCCGCCGCACCCGAGGATCACCCTCAGCCGCCGCGGCCACCACCGAACGAAACGCCGTCGGCGTCTGCGACAACACCGTCACCTGCTGATCAACCAACAAGTCCAGGAAATCCCCCGGCGAACGCGCCACATCCCGCGGCACCACCACCAGACGACCACCGAACGCCAACGCCCCCCACATCTCGAACACCGACACGTCGAACCCATACGAATGAGCCATCGACCACACATCCGACTCGTCGAACGCATAATGCTCCTGCGCCGCGTCCAACAACCGGGTCACATTCCGATGCGTCAACACCACACCCTTGGGCCGACCCGTCGAACCAGACGTGTAAATCGTGTAAACCACATTCTCCGGCGTCGACACCCGCGGCGGATCATCCACCCGACCCTCAACACCCAACTCGTCCAACACAATCAACCGACCATCGAACACCTCCGCCAAACCCGCAGCCAACCCCGCCGACGTCACCACCACCCGAACACCCGCATCACCCACCACAAAACCCAGACGCCCCAACGGCTGCGCCGGATCCAACGGCAAATAACCCGCCCCCGACTTCAACACACCCAACAACGCCGGAACCAAATCAACACCACGCTCCAAATGCACCCCCACCAAATCCTCCGAACCCACCCCCACACCACGCAACAACCACGCCAAACGATTCGCCCGCGCATTCACCTCCCCATACGAAAGCTCCACCCCACCCGCCACCACCGCAACCACATCAGGACTCTCCACCACCCGCGCCTCAAACAACTCGTGCACCAGCACGTCGGTACCGGCCCGCACGACCGGAGGCGCCACCAGCGCGGCCCGATCGGCCGCCGACAGGTACACCGCGCGCGCGTCGCCCTGCTCACCCTCGGCGGCCATGCTCTGCAGCACCGCGCGGTACATCGCGGCGAGGCTGTCCGCGGCCGCGGTCGTCAGGTAGCGCCGGTTGGCAGTCAGAATCAGATAGCCGGCACGGGAGGCGACGGTCAGCGGAAACTCGGTCGGGCTGTCATCCATGCCCGAGCTGGCGTCGACCACCTCGGTGTCAAGCTGCCGGAAGTCCTGGTAGTTGAAGTACACGTCCATGAGCCGGCCGCTGCCCGACCACTCGCGCAGCACGGCCGGCAACGGGAAGCGGCGGTGTCCCCAGAGGTCCACCTCCGCCGCGAACACGTCCCGGACCAGCCGGCCCCAGGTGTCGGCACCCCGGGTGTACGGAAACGGCAGCGTGTTGAGGAACATGCCGTACACCCGGTCGGCGCCGGTCACCTCGGGCCGGACGTCGCAGACCAGGCCGGTATGGAAGACGTCCTCGTCGGTGAGCTGGCTCATCACCTTGAGGTGGGCGGACAGCATGATCGCCTTCATCGAGGTGTCGGTCGCCGCGGCCAGCGCCCGCAGCCCGGACTCCAGGTCGCGCCAGGAGAAGCCGGTCTTGTACGGAGCGGTGACACCCGCCTCCGGGTCGCCCCAGCTCGCCGGCAGCACCAGCGGCGCGTGCGAGTTAACCAGATCGCGCCAGTACTCCCGGTCGCTCTCCGACTCTAGCGCGGCCAGCTCGCCCGCGATCGCGTCGGCGAACCGGACGGGCGGCGGCTCGACGGCGTCCGGCGTCTGCCCGGCGCGCAGCGTCAGGTACGTGGTGACGAACTCCATCAGCAACGAGTGGTAGCTCCACCCCTCGAGGATCGGGTGGCACTCGACGAGGGAGATCCACCAACCGCCGAGGTCGGTGGTGTGCGCATGGAAGCGCATCAGCGCGGGCACGGCGAGGTCGAACGGGTGCGCGCGCTCCCGTACGCCGAACGCCTCCACCTCGGCGCGTACCTCGTCGGCGGCCAGCCCGGTGCAGTCCCAGACGTCGGTGGTCATCTCGGCGCGGGCGTGCACGATCTGCATGGGACGCGAGTACGCGGTCAGTTCGATCGACGTCCGCAGCGCCTCGTGCCGGGCCACGACGAGCCGCCCGGCCTCGGCGAAACTGCCGGGCGAGAACGGCTGGTCGTCGTGGATCCAGTACGCCGACACGTTGTGGTAGTTGTTCTGCTCGTTGTCGGCCAACATCTCGATGGCCATGCCGAGCTGGTTCTGGCCGAGCGGGTAGGCGTCGACGACGCCGTCCGGCAGCAGGGCCCGGTCGGCCTCGTCGATCAGCTCGAACGGCTGGACGGGACGGTCGACCGCGTCCCCGCCCGCCTCGCCGGCGAACTCGACCAGCCGGGCCACCGTCCGGTGCTCGAACACGTCGCGGACGCTGACCTGGTAGCCCGCCTCGCGCAGGGCGCCGACCAGCGCGACCGCGCGCATCGAGTCGCCGCCCAGGTCGAAGAAGCTGTCGGTGATGCCGACCCGCTCGACGCCGAGCACGCTGCGCCACACCGCGGCGACGGCGTCCTCGGTGGCGTCGCGCGGCGCGACGTACTCGCCGGCGGTGCGTAGGTGGGTGCCGTCGGGGGCGGGTAGGGCGCGCTTGTCGAGTTTGCCGTTGGCGGTGACCGGGATCGCGTCGATCTCGACCAGCGCCGCGGGGACCATGTAGTCGGGCAGCGTGCGGGCCAACTGGTCACGGACCACCCGCGAGTCGGGACGGTGACCGGCCATCGGCACGAGGTAACCGACGATGCGTTTGTCGCCAGGGGTGTCCTCGCGGAGCACGGCGACCGCGTCGCGGACCCCCGCGCAGGCGGACAGGGCCGCGCTGATCTCACCGAGCTCGATCCGGAAACCACGGACCTTGACCTGATCATCGGCACGGCCGAGGAATTCCAGCGTGCCGTGCACGGTCCACCGGGCCAGATCACCGCTGCGATACATACGGGTACCGGCCGCACCGAACGGATCCGGCACGAACCGCTGCGCGGTCAACGCCGCCCGACCCAGATACCCACGAGCCACACCCGGACCCGCCACATAGATCTCCCCCGGCACACCCACCGGAACCGGCTCACCACACGGATCGAGCAGATAGACGGCAAGATCCGGCAAAGCCACCCCGGCCGGACTCACCCCCGGCGCCGCCAGATCACCCATCGTCAACCCACGGACCGTCACATGAACCGTGGTCTCGGTGATCCCGTACATGTTCACCAGAGCAACCCGATCCAGAGCCACCCGATCAACCCACGGCCTCAACTCGGCGATCTCCAACTTCTCACCACCGAAGACCACCGAACGCAACGCCAACCGATCGACCCGCTCATCCCCGCCCGCCGCCGCCGAAACCAACGCGCGAAACGCCGTCGGCGTCTGCGACAGGAACGTGACCCGCTCATCAACCAACAACTGCAGGAAATCCTCCGGCGAACGAGCAACCGACCGCGGAACCACCACCACCCGGCCACCGAACGCCAACGCACCCCACATCTCGAAGACCGAGAAATCGAACGCGAACGAATGAGCCATCGACCAGACACCCGACGCGTCGATCCCCAACTCGCCAGCACAGACCCGCATCAAACGCACCACATTCGCATGCGTCACGACACAACCCTTGGGACGACCGGTCGACCCCGACGTGTAAATCGTGTAGAGAACACTATCCGGCGTCGCCACCCGCGGCGGATCATCCACCCGACCCTCAACACCCAACTCGTCCAACACAATCAACCGACCATCGAACACACCCGCCAAACCCGCAGCCAACCCCGCCGACGTCACCACCACCCGAACACCCGCATCACCCACCACAAAACCCAACCGCTCCACCGGATTCGCCGGATCCAACGGCAGATAACCAGCCCCCGACTTCACCACACCCAACAACGCCGGAACCAACTCCGGACCACGCTCCAAATACACACCAACCAAATCCTCAGGACCCACACCAACATCCCGCAACAACCACGCCAAACGATTCGCCCGCGCATTCACCTCCCCATACGACAACCGACTCTCCCCCGCCACCACCGCAACCACATCAGGACTCTCCACCACCCGCGCCTCAAACAACTCATGCGCAAGAACATCCACCTCCGCACCCAACACCGGCGGCACCACCACCACCGCCCGCTCGGCCGCGCTGAGGATCTCGATGCGCGACAGCCGAACCTCCGGGTCGGTCACCGCGGCGGCGAGGACCCGCTGGAACGCCGTGGCGAGCCGCTCCGCGGTCGACCGCTCGAACAGCGCGGTCGCGTACTGCAGGCGGCCGTGGATCGTGCCGTCCGGGCGCTCCTGCATCTGCAGGGTGAGGTCGTACTTCGCGATGCCCTCGTCGTCACCGAACGGCTCGACGGTCAGCTCGGAGAACTGCAGCGTGTCGAGGCGGTACTCGTGCAGGGTGAAGGCGGTCTGGAAGATCGGCGTGCGGGACTGGTCGCGGTCCGGCTGGAGTTCGTCGACCAGCTGGGCGAATGGCACCGCGTGGTGGTCGAACGCGTCCAGTACGGTGGCGCGCCCGCGGCGCAGCAGTTCGGCGAACGTGCTGTCACCCTCGCACCGGGCCCGGATCACCAACGTGTTGATGCAGTAGCCGAACACGCGCTGCAGGTCCGCGTGGGTACGGCCGGAAACCACCGTGCCGACCGCGACGTCGGCGGTGCCGCTGAACCGGGACAGCATCGCCTGGTAGGCGCTGAGCAGCACGGTGAAGGGGGTGGTATCGAACTCGCGGGCCCGCTCGCGAACCCGCTCGGCTAGCTCAGCCGGCACGTCGAACACCACGTCGGCGCCGTCGTGGCCGCGCACCGGCGGACGCGGTCGGTCGATCGGCAGTGCGATCGGCTCCAGGCCGGCGAGCCGGTCCCGCCAGTAGGTGAGCTCCTTCTCGCCGCGCTCGCCGGCCAGCTCACGTCGCTGCCACTGGGCGAAGTCGGCGTACTGCACCGACACCTCGGGCAGGAACGGCGCGGCGCCGCGCAGCAGGGCGTTGTAGGCGGCGCCCAACTCGGCGCCGAACATCCGGGTGGACCACGCGTCGCAGGCGACGTGGTGGAAGACGACCGCGAGCACGTGGTCGTCGTCGCCGAGCCGCAGCAGCGCGCCACGCACCGGCCACTCGGCGGCCAGATCGAACGGCGCCTGCAGCTCGCGGCGGATCAGTGCGAGCGCCTCGTCGTCGCGCAGCTCGGCGGGAACGGCGCGCAGGTCGGTGTCGGGCAGGCCGACCGGCCGCGGCGCGTCGATGACCTGGACCGGCTCGACCCCGCGCAGTTCGATCCGGGTACGCAGCACCTCGTGCCGGGCGCACACGTGCTCCCAGGCGCGGCGCAGCACGTCGGTGTCGAGCGGCCCGCGCAGCCGCATCACCAGCGGCACGAGGTACTCGATGCTGTCCGGCTCCAGCCGGCTGAGGAACCACATCTGCTGCTGACCGTGGCTCAGCGGCAGGGCGGCTTTCCGGTCCGCCCGGGGAATCGCGTTCCGTGGGGCCGTTCCGGGCTGCCCGGCGAGCCGCTTGCGCAGCAGCGCCGCGCGGAGGTCGGCGACATTCGTGGCGGACTGCTCGGTCATGCCTGCGGCTCCTCGGTCATGGTAAGTTCCGCGACGACCTCCGAGTCGGACATCTGGTCGATCTCGTCACGGATCAGGTTTTCGATCAACTGGGCCATCTCGACGACGGTCGGCCCCTCGAACACGGCGCGGACGGGCAGCGTGACGCCGAACTCATCCTGGATGGCGGCGATCAGGCGGATCGCGGTGATCGAGTTGCCGCCGGCGTGGAAGAAGTTCTCCCCGGGGCGGGCCACGATCCCGCACTTCTCCCGCCAGAGCTGCTGGACGAACTCGGCGACCGGCGACAGCGGCTCCTCGTCCGTGCCCGGGGCCGGTGGGGTGGGATCGGGCAGCGCGGTCCGGTCGACCTTGCCGTTGGCGTTGAGCGGGATCGCCGGAATCGCGATGAACGACGCGGGGACCATGAAGTCCGGCAGCAGGCCGGCGCAGTGCTCGCGCAGAACCTCGTCGGCGACCGGGTCCGAGCCGACCGGCACCCAGTACGCGATCAGCCGCTTCGCGCCGCTTCGCTCGTCGACCACGACTCGCGCGTCGGTGATGCCGTCGTGCTCGCGCAGGACCGTCTCGATCTCGCCTGTCTCGACCCGGTAGCCGCGGATCTTGACTTGGTCGTCGACCCGGCCGAGGAATTCGACCACGCCGTCGCCCCGCCAGCGAACGACGTCACCCGAGCGGTACAGGCGGGAACCCCCCGGGCCGCAGGGGTCGGGGACGAACCGGGACGCGGTCAGCGCCGGCCGGTCCACATAGCCGCGGGCGACGCCGACGCCGCCGACGCAGAGTTCACCGAGCGCGCCGACCGGCACCTGGTCCAACCGCTCATCGAGGACCCGCATCACCATGCCCGGCAGCGGGGAGCCGATCGGCACCACGCCCGGGCCCGGGTCGGCCGGGACCTGGTAGGTACTGGTACCCACGCTTGCCTCGGTCGGGCCGTACTCGTTGACCAGACGGCCCGAATCCGAGTAGCGGCCCGCCAGTGCGCCCGGCAGCGCCTCGCCCGCGACGACCGTCACGCCGGCCAGATCCCGTACCTCGTCGACGGAGAGCTGATGGGACAGCACCTCCAGGTGGCCCGGCGTCAGCTTCAGGAACGCGAACGGTCCGGCGGCGGCCAGCCGCGAGCCCAGCTCGGCCAGGTCCAGATCCTGCGGGAGCAGGTGCACCGGCTGCCCGGCCAGCAGTGGCGCCCACACGTTTGGCAGCACCAGGTCGAAGGCGACCGACGAGAACACCGCCCCGCCCGTACCGCCGGCCGTTGTGAGTTCCCGGACCGCCCAGCTCAGATGGTTCGCCAGCCCTCGATGGGTCACCCCGACGCCCTTGGGCCGGCCGGTCGAGCCGGAGGTGTAGATGACGCACGCGAGTTCGTCTGGGTCCAGCTCGACCGGCGCGGCAACCGCCGGCTTCAAGTCGTCGACCACCGTCACCGGGCCGTCGAAGACACCGGCCTGCGACGCGTTGGTCACCAGCGCGGCGGCACCGACCAGCATCGACTGCACGCGTCCCACCGGGAAGCCCGGGTCCACCGGCACGAACGCCGCCCCGGACAGCCACACGCCCAGGAACGCGGCGTGCAGCCACGGGCCGCGCTCGATCAGCACGCCGACCCGGTCACCGCGAGCCACGCCTGCGGCGCGCAGCGACTGGGCCACCGCACCGGCCCGGCTCAGCAGCTCGCCAAAGGTCAGCGCGAAGCCGTCGCCGCGCACGGCGACCGCGTCCGGTGTCCGGGCGCCCTGCTCGACCAGCCGGACGGGCACGATCGCGCCCTCGACCGGCGGCCCGCCGTGGCTCCACCACTCGAGGTCGGCGGCGTCCTTCCCGGTCAACGCCCGCAACGACGCCAGCGGGGTGTCCGGCGCCGCGGCGGCCGCTGCCAGCGCGTGCTCGAAGGTCCTGGCCATCCGCTCGGCGGTGTCCTCGTCGAACAGGCTGCTGGCGTACTCCAGGCCGCCGACCAGCCCGCCGTCGCCGGTCGGGCGCAGCAGCAGGGTCAGGTCGGTGTGGGTGACCCGCCACATCCGTCGGACCGTGTCCAGGTCGTCGTCGACGGTCTCGTTGAAATCCTCGCCATGCAGGTCGAAGGCGGCCTGGTAGAGCGGGGTACGGGACAGGTCGCGGTCCGGGACCAGATGGTCCACCAGCAGATCGAACGGCAGCTCCTGGTGGGCGAAGGCGTCCCGGGTGACGGTCGCGAGCCGGGCCACCGTCTCGGTCACGGTCGACGCGGGGTCGAGCTTGCAGCGCAGCACGAGGTTGTTGAGGAAGAACCCGACCACGCCGTCCAGTTCGGCGCGACCGCGGCCGGCGACCACCGTACCGATCGGGATGTCCCACTGGCCGCTGTAGCGGGCGAGCACCATCGCGTAGACGCCGAGGATCGCGGTGAACCGGGTCGCGCCGATGCCGGCGGCGAGTTCGTCCAGCTTGTGTAGCAGCGCGGCGGGCACGGTGACCCGGACGATTGAGCCCTTGCCGTCTCGAACCGGCGGGCGGGGGTGGTCGGTGGCCAGCGTGAGCGGCTGGTGTCCGTCGAGTACACCCGCCCAGTGGCCCAACTCCGCCTCGACGACCTCGTCGGTGAGCCGGCCGCGCTGCCAGGCGGCGAAGTCGGCGTACTGGACCGGAAGCGCCGGCAGGTCCGGCGCACGACCGGCCATCAGCGCGTCGGCAACCTGCGCGAACTCGCGCTCCAGCACGGCCGCCGACCAGCCGTCGGTGGTGATGTGGTGCATGGCGACCGCCAGCAGCCGCCGTCCGTCGGAGACGTGGAGCACGACCGCGCGCAGCAGCGGCTCGTCTCCGCTCAACGCGATCCCGTGGCCCAGCAGCCCGGCCAGCCGGTCGGGCAGGTCGACCGGCGTGGTGTGCTGCTCGCCGACTTCGATCGTGAGCGCGGGCCGGACGAACTGGCGCGGCTCACCGTCCACCTCACGGTATCGGGTGCGCAGCGCCTCGTGCCGCGCCACCAGGATGTTCAGGGCCTGCTCGGCGAGCGTGCGGCCGGCCCCGGCGGGCAGCCGGAACAGCAGCCCGGCCATCCACTCGGGGCTGGCCGGGTTGAGCCGGTCCATGAACCACAGACGCCGCTGGCCACTGGACAGCGGCACCCCGCCCTCGCGCGCGGCGCGGGGCAACCCGTGGTCGGCCTGCGCGGCGTCGAGCAGCCGGGCCTGGGCGCGCAGGGTCGGGGCGTACAGCAGGGAGCGCAGGTTGAGGTCGGCCCCGGTCCGCGCGCGAAGCTCGGACAGCAGCTTCGTCAGCTGCAGCGAGGTGCCGCCGAGTCGGAAGAAGTCGTCCTCGAGAGTCAGCTCGTGACCGTCCCCGGCGGAGCCGAGCAGGCCCTGCCAGGCGCGCTGGACGAGCCGTTCGGACGGGGTCGTGGGGGCGGTGGCGGTGCGCGACTCGTCCGACCCGATCTCGTCGGGATGCGGCAGCGCACGGCGGTCGACCTTGCCGCTGGCGACCTGCGGGAGCGCGTCGAGGTAAACGAACCGGCCGGGTACGTGCGACTGCGGCAGCCTGTCGAGCAGGTGCGTCCGCAGCGAGGCGTCGAGGTCCTGGTCGGCACCGGTGCGGGGAACGACGTAAGCGACCAGCCGGGCCGCGCCGTCCGCCAGCCGGTACGAGGTGACCGCTGCGGCCACGACGTCCGGGTTGGCGGCGATCGCCGCCTCGATCTCGGCGGGCTCGAGCCGGACCCCGTTGACCTTCACCTGGTCATCGAGCCGGCCCAGGTACTCCAGCATTCCGTCGGGGCGCCACCGTACGCAGTCGCCGGTGCGGTAGACGCGGCCGCCGTCGCCGGCCAGCGCGTCCGGAACGAACTTTTCAGCGGTCAGTGCCGGCTGGCCGAGGTAGCCGCGGGCCAGGCCGACGCCGCCGATCAGCAGCTCGCCCGCGACGCCGACCCCGACGACCCGGCCGCGCTCGTCGACGACCTGGACCCGGGTGCGCGGCAGCGGTCGCCCGATCGGGATCGGCCCGGTCCGCTGCGCCGGGTCGACCCGGGTGGCGAGCGAGTTGATGGTGGTCTCGGTGGGGCCGTAGACGTTCCACACCGCGACGTCGGCGAGCGCGCGCAGTCGCTCGACCGGCTCGGCGTGCAGCTGTTCACCGCCGGAGACGACGAGGCGCAGCGCCGAGCAGTGCTGCCAGCCGTCCTCCTCGACCAGCGTGTGCAGGATCGACGGGACGACCTGCATGACGGTGACCGCGTGCGCGGCGATGACCGTCAGCAGCGTGGCCGGGGCGGTGTCGTTCGCCGGGGCGAGCACGAGCGTGCCACCGCACACCAGCGGGGAGAATGCCTCGAAGGCGTGCGCGTCGTAGACCAGCGAGGTGCGCTGCAGCACCCGGTCGGTCCCGGTGATCCCGACGTCGCGCACCGCCCAGTCGATGAGGTTGGCCAGGCCGCCGTGGGTCACCACCACGCCCTTGGGCATGCCGGTGGAGCCGGAGGTGTGCTCGACGTACGCGGCGTGGTCCGCGCTCAGGTCGACCACCGGCGGCGTGGCCGGGCGCGCCGCCAGCTCGGCGGCGAGTTCCGCCTGGTGGATCGGCTCGGCACCGGCCGTGGTCACCCTGTCCGCGTCGGCGACGTCGCAGAGCACGAGCCGGCAGCCCGACGCGGCGATGATCCCGTCCACCCGGCCCTGCGGGTGGGCCGGGTCGAGCGGCAGGTACGCGGCGCCGGCGCGCCAGATCCCGAGCAGCCCCGAAATCAGGTCGAGGCCCCGGCCGAGCAGCACACCGACGTAGGTGCCGGGCCCGGCGCCCCGCTCCCGCAGGTAGTGGGCGAGCTGGGCGGAGCGGACATCCAGTTCCCGGTAGGTCAGCCGCCGGACGCCGTCGATGACGGCTACGGCGTCCGGCGTGCGCACTGCCTGGGAGCCGATGAGGTCAGGCGTGAGTGCCGTGACGGCCTGGATGCTGTTCGGCGGGATCGCGGGCATGGCAGTGCTGTCTCCTCGGCGGCTGGCTCGGATGTCAGGCGGCGTTGGCCTGCTCGGCCATGCGGCGGCGCAGGCTGGCCGGGCGCATGTCGGTCCACACCGTGTCGATGTGCGCCAGGCATTCCTCCTCGCTGCCGGTGAAGCCCTCGGCGTGCCAGCCCGCGGGTAGGGGACGATCGACCCACCAGATCGAGTACTGCTCCTCGTCGTTGAGCACGACGCGGTGGGTGGCGGGGGTCTGCTCGGACATGTGCAACTCCTTGTTCGACGGATCGCGGAACAGCGGGAAAGTAGGTCGGGTCAGCCCGTCATCGCGACGAGGATGCGGCGGGCGCCGGTGAACGGCCGGCGGCCGTGCGCGACCAGCAGGTTGTCGAAGACCATGACGTCGCCGACCCGCCAGTCGACGTCGATCGCGTTCTCCAGGCCACGGTCGCGCACCTGGATGACGTACTCGTCGGGGATCGTGCTGCCGTCGCCGAACGTGACGTACTGCGGCAGCTCCTCGGGCGGCAGGATCTGGGCCAGCGCCTTGGCGGTCTCGTCGCCCAGCGCCGCCGGGTGCCACTGGTCGGACTGGTTGAACCAGACCTCGGTGCCGGTCGCCGGGTGCCGGGTGGTGGACGGCCGCGGCTGCTCGACGTGCAGGCTGTTGTCCGCCCGCCAGGTCCACTCCGCGCCGGCCGCCTCGAGGTAGTCGTCGACCACCGCCCGGTCGTCGGTCTCGAACGTCTGCTGCCAGCTCTTGCCGAGGCCCTGGCCGCCGTGCAGATTCTGGGTGTAGCGCACCCCGCCGGCGAACGCCTCGCGCACCTCGGGGTCGAGCGATTCGAGCCAGAGCGCGGCGTCCACCAGCGGGGTCGCGCCGCCGGTCGCCGCGGCGATCTGGCAGAAGAACGCGAGCCTGCTGGGCCAGCGGGATGCGTACGACATCTCGTTGTGCATCGAGATCGTGAACTCGGGTGGGTACTCGGTCGAGGTGTAGACGTTCGAGCCCACCTTGGTACGCGGCGAGTTGCCGTTGACGTACGCGAGCCGGTGCGGCAGCAGCCGGTCGAGGACGGCGTCGAATTTCTCGGGCGTCACGCCGAAGCCCCGGAACACCAGGGCCTTCTCTCGGACGAGGAGATCGTCGAGTTCGCCGCCGAGGTCGTCGAGATGGCCGATGAGCGCCTCGGGTGTGGCCGCGACACCGATGTCTTGCGCCGTGATGTCCAGCGGCTTCCAGCTCTGCCCGGCCATCGGAACGGTCCTTCCCCTGTGGTTACTGAGGTCTGGCGCAGCATGCCGACGGCAGCCATACCCGCCCTATACGCGTGACGGGACCCGCCCGGCGGGTCCCGTCACGTGCCTCGGCCGTGCCGATGCGCGAGCGGTTCAGCTCGGGGCGCGGGCCAGGTCGATGGCGAGCAACCGCATCAGCCCGGTCATCCGGAACTGGCTGCCGCCGAGGTCGTCAACGGCGACCTCCTCCACCAACCGGGCCTCGACGAGCATGTCGAGGACCTGCTCGGCTTCCGCCTCGGGGATGCTGCCGGGCAGCCGCAACGAGGTCGCGGTGAAGGCGTCCGGGCCGACGTCCTCGAACATCGACAGGCTGCGCCGGGCGGTGTCCGGCAGCGATCGAAAAGCCGACAGCAGGCGCCCGCGCAGCAGCTCGTCGCCGAGCGACAGTTCGTCGAGACGGCGAGCCGGGTCGGCGAGGCGATGCGCGAGCCGGCGGACCGGCCACAGCGGATGGGCGGCGAGCCGGGTACCGCACACCCGCAGCGCGGCCGGCAGCCCGTCGCAGAACTCGACGACGGCCCGGGCCGCGACCAGGTCGGCGAGGATGCGCTCCTCCCCGCCGATCGCGGCGAGCAGCACGATGCCCTCAGCCAACCCCATCGGCTTGAGGAAGATCGTGTCCCGCCAGCCGGTGACCACCAGATGCGAGCGGCTGATCAGCAACACCGTCGCGGACGCATGGTTGGGCGTGACCGCCGTGAGGTCGGAGTCCGCCCGGACGTCGTCGAGGATTATCAGCACTGGCCGGCGCGCGCTGGCGGCGCGGAACCGCAGGGCCAGTTCCTCGTCGCTCCACGCCGGATCGACCCTCTCCCTCAGCCCGTACAGTAGGCGCTTCAGCACCGCGGAGGCGGGCAGCGAGGCGCCGTTCGCGTCGGTGAGCGAGGCGTAGGCGGTGCCACCGGCGAAGGCGTGGGCGCATCGGTGGGCGGCCCGCACTGCGAGCGCCGTCTTGCCGGTGCCGACCGCACCGGTGAGCACGATCTGCCGGGGTCCGTTGGTCGCGGTCCGGTCGCCGGTAAGCATCTTCTCCAGCGCGGCGAGTTCGTTCGCCCGGCCCACGAAGTAGGCCTCGTCCGGCGGCAGCGTCACCTGGGCGGCCTCGGCGACGACAGCCGACGGCTCCGGCCGCGCCGGGGCCGGGGCCTCTGGCGTGTCGCTGACCAGGACCTCGTCGTAGGCCTGGGCGAGCGCCTCGCCCGGGCTCACTCCGAGCTGGTCTGCGAGCGCGCGTCGTGCCTGGTCGTAGGCCACCAGGGCCTCGGAGCGGCGGCCGGCGCGGTGCAGTGCGAGAACCAGTTGGGCCCGGAACTGCTCGCGCAGCGGGTAACGCGCCACCAGCTCGGTGAGCTCCGGGATGAGCTCGAGGTTGATCCCCAGGCCCAACTCGGCCTCGAACTTGCGCTCGCAAGCCAGCGCGTACGCCTCATCCAGCCAGGGCAGATGCCGCCTGGCCAGCGGCTCGGTCACATTCGCCAGCGCCGGCCCGCGCCAGAGCGACAAGGCACTCTCGAGGTCGTTCGCCGCAGCCGCCCGATGCCCCTCGGCCAGTCTCTCGGCACCCTGTGCGGCCAGGTCCTCGAACGCGAAGAGGTCAACGAACGAGTTGCCGATGTGGAGCGTGTAGCCTGCGTGCTCACGCACGATCTTGACTTCGAAGTCAAGTCTCTTGCGCAACCGCGACACGTAGGTGTAGATCTGCGCGTCGACGGTCGCGGGAGGGTCCCATCCCCACAGCAGAGAACTCAGCTCCACATGTGGGACGACCTTACCCCGCGCCAGCAGAAGCGCGGCGAGGACAGTCGTGATCTTGGAGCCGGGCAACATGACGCGACGTCCGTCACGCCACACCTCCACCGGCCCTAGGACACGAAACTCCAGTTCACTCAAGGTTCCACCTCCGCACTCGGCGTAACGCCGAGGCATAGCCCCCGTATGGCTTTGAGTAGATCCATCCCGACTGCAGGGTCGAGCTCCGACAGATTCGATTCAAACAGCTTCAGAATTACGGATCCGCGTCAAATCACCGACGCATTTCTCGCGCACTCACCCCCGTCTATAACCGCCGGCCAGTAGCGGCGGTCAGCGTCGCCCGTCGATCGATTCGCGTCGCCGAAGAGGCGTTATTCAGCCGGCCTGAGCTGGCCCTTCGACACCTCGCCCGTTCAGCGCCCACACCACCGGTGAAGCCGCATGGTAACTCCTTGTAACCGAACGCCACCATACACCGAGCCGATGTGGTGTAACAGTCCGGAAGGCGATTACCCGAACCGCAGGTCTACAGTGGATGGAACAATCCGGACAGGTCGGGCTGGGCTATCACGGTCACCGGCGGACTGCTTCCCGCTCCTACCTGGGCAGCATGCGCCGGGCAGCGAAGCGACATAGAAAAAATATCGCTACCTGCCACACGATTCCGTCGGTCTGGCCGACCGGCGCCCGCGCGCCCCGAGGACACTTCGGTAGGACCCTATGACCAGCCCTGCCCGCGCTCCGATACGGCTGCTCATGCGCTACATGCGGCCGCACACCGGCGGTCTTCTGGTCGGTGCCGGCCTGATGTTTCTCGGCGGCCTGGTCAACCTTGCCCAGCCGCTCGCGGTCAAGCATCTGCTGGACGGGCTGACCGGCGACGCGTCGTTCGCCGGCCCGGTGATCCTGCTGACCACGCTCCTGGTGGCCGGCGCACTGGTCGGTGCCGGCGGCATGTACCTGCTGGAGGCCACCGCCGAGAGCGTGGTGCTCGACGCCCGCCGCCGCCTGATCGACCGGCTGCTCCACCTCCGCGTCGGCGTGATGGATCGGGCCGAGTCCGGTGACCTGCTGTCCCGGGTCACCGGCGACACCACCCAGCTACGCTCCGCCGCCACCACGAACGTCGTCGATCTCGTCACCGGCGTGTTCCAGATCGGCGGCGCGGTCGTGCTGATGGCCCGCCTCGACCTGGTGCTGCTCGGCGTGGTGACCCTGGTCCTGGTGCTGCTGCTCGGCGTCACCGCGCTGCTCGCCGCGCGGATCCGCGACGTCAGCGAGCGGACCCAGGCGGCGGTGGGTGGGCTCGGCGCGGTGCTGGCCCGCGCGCTCGGCGCGTTTCGGACGGTCAAGGCCAACGGCGCCGAACGGCAGCAGACCGCGGCGGCGCACAGCGCGGCGGTCCAGGCGTGGCGACGCGGTCGGCAGGCGGCGCGCTGGGTCTCCGCGGCAGGGGTCACCACCGGCCTCGCCGTGCAACTGGCGTTCGTCGTCGTGCTCGGCGTCGGCGGGGCCCGAGTCGCCGCCGAGGACCTGACCGTGTCGTCGCTGGTCGCCTTCCTGCTGTACCTGTTCTACCTGGCCGGGCCGGTGTCCCAACTGGCCGGTGGGGTGACCGGACTACAGGCCGGGCTGGCCGCGGTGGCCCGGATCGACGCGGTCGTGCGGATGCCCGCCGAGGACCCGGGCGGGCGCGCCGCGCCGAGCACCGAGGCGATCGGGCCGATGTCGGTGGCGTTCCACGGTGTCTCGTTGCGCCACCGCCCGCAGGACCCGGAGGTGCTGACCGACGTGACCCTGCGGATCCCGGCCACCGGCCTGACCGCCCTGGTCGGCCCGTCCGGGGCCGGCAAGAGCACCCTGCTCTCGCTCGTCGAGCGGTTCCAGGACCCGACTTCCGGTCACCTCGAGGTCGGCGACCGGGACGTACGGCAGTGGCCGCTGCGTGAGCTGCGGGCCCGGATCGGATACGTCGAGCAGGAGGCGCCGGTGCTCTCCGGAACCCTGCGCGACAACCTGCTGCTCGGTGCCGCGGACGCCCCGGACGGCCGGATCGACGAGGTCCTCGAGCAAGCCATGCTGGTTTCCCTCGTCCGCCGGCTGCCCCAGGGCCTCGACACGCGGATCGGCCAGCGCGGGGCGACGCTGTCCGGCGGCGAACGCCAACGCATCGCGATCGCCCGGGCGCTGCTGCGCCGGCCGGGCCTGCTGCTGCTCGACGAGCCGACCGCACACCTGGACGCGGTGAACGAGCAGGCACTGCGCGACCTGGTCGCCGGGGTGGCCCGGACCACGACCGTGCTGATGGCCGCCCACCGGTTGTCCACCGTCCTCGGTGCCGACCGCGTCGTGGTGCTGGAAGCCGGGCGGGTACGCGCGGTCGGCACGCACGAGAGCCTGATCGACCGTGACGACCTGTACCGGCGCCTGGCCGAGACCCAGTTGCTCGTCGGACCTGACGTCCCGCCTGTCGCGGTATCGAGTGGATATAGAGAGCGCCCCGAGACTTGAGCCTCAGGCCCAGGCTCGCCCGATGACCCGCGGTAGGAGCGGCCTGGACCGGTCCGAGTTACCCACCGGGAAGGAGTGCATCGAGATGGCCAAGAAGTCGTACCAGCGCCCGACGCTGACCAGGGGTGGCGCGTTCGCCCAGAAGACCGCCGGCAGCCTCTTCACCAACTGCCGCGAGTCGTACGTCACCCAGAAGCCGAGGGCCATCTGCAGCTGACCCTGCGGACCCGCTGAGCCGAAGGGACGATCATGACGCAGTTGCCAGACCCGGCGTCACAAGTGTCGTGGTTCGTGGTGCTACCGGACAGCGACGCCGGAAAGCCCTTGGCGCGACGTCTGGAGCAGCTCACTGGCGTGCTGCAGACGATCGGCCACGCGTCCGGTCGCCCCTGGCTGGTGGGTCGCTGGCAGCCCGGCGAGGCGGTGACGGCCGAACTCGGCCCGAACCGTCTCGCCGTGCTCGGCGAGCACCGGCTCTCCGCCGAGGACCTGCTCCGGCTCGCGCGTGGCGCGCAGGACCCCGAGCGGCTCTGCGCGAGCGTGCAGGACGAACCGGGCAGCTTCCACGCGATCGCCTCGGCGCCCGGCGGTGTCGCCGTACAGGGGAGCCTCTCCGGCTACCGGCGCGTCTACCACCACCGCGCCGGCGGACCGGCCCTGGTCTCGGACCGCGCCGACGTGCTGGCCGCCCTGACCGGGGCCGAGGTGGACGACGAGGCGCTGGCACTGCGGCTGCTCACCCCGTTCTCGCCGTGGCCGATGTTCTGGCAGCCGGTATGGCGGGGCATTCGCGCCGTGCGGCCGGACGAACGGCTCGTCCTCGACCTCGCGGGAACGCCGCGCGCCCGGCGACGGTGGCAGCCGCCCGAGCCGTCGCTCGACCTCGAGACCGCAGCCGTCGGCCTGCACCAGGCACTCTCCGAGGCCGTCGCGGTCCGGGGCGGCCCCGGCGATGTGATCTCCAGCGACCTGAGCGGCATGGACTCGACCTCGCTCTGCGCGCTCGCCGTGCGGCAAGGCCGCAACGTGGTCGGCCTGACCTGCGTCAGCCCGGACCCGCTCGACGACGACCTGCCCTGGGCCGAGCTGGCCGCGCGCGAACTCGGCAAGGTGACCCATGAGGTGGTCGCCGGCGACGCGAACCCGCTGCCCTACACCGATCTGCACGAGCCCGCCGATCGGTTCGACGAGCCCACCGCGGCGGTCATCTACCGCGCCGGGTTCCTGGCCACCTCACGCCGGGCCGCCGACCACGGCGCCCGGGTACGCCTCACCGGCTTCGGCGGCGACGAACTGCTCACGGCCGACCCGGCCCTGCAGCTCACCCTCCTGCGTACGCATCCCCGCCTCGCCCTTCGCCACCTGCGACTCCTGCGCGCGGCCTATCGCTGGAAGCGTGGCGCCACCCTGCGGGCGGTGCTCGACCGGCGTTCGTACGGCGGCTGGTTCGACTCACTCGCCGACGGGCTCGCCACCGAGGAGGCCGGCTTCAACGGTCCGATGCTGAGCTGGGGGCCACCGGTCGGCCTGGCCCCCTGGACCGCACCCGACGCCCGCGCCACCGTACGCCGGATCCTGCGCGACCACGCCTCGGCGGCGACCCCCCTGCAGGACGACCGCGGGCTGCACGGCCGGCTGGCCGGGCTGTACGCCGGCGCAGCCGCCGGCCGGCATCTGGCCCAGGCGTCCCGGCGGGTCGGGATGACCGCCGCGCTGCCCTACCTGGACGATCAGGTGGTCAAGGTGGCCCTGAGCGTACGCACCGCCGACATCGCCCTACCGCAGCAGTACAAGCCCTTGATCGTCCGGGCGATGCGTGACGTCCTGCCGGAAGCGCTGCGCAGCCGGTCGACCAAGGCCGACACCTCTATCGCCGCGCTGCGGGGTGCCGACCGTCACCGCGCCGCGCTGCTCGACCTGGCGGAACGATCGCGGCTGGCCGAGCGTGGCCTGATCGACGGCGCGGCCCTGCGCGCCGCGCTCGAGACGCCCGGTGATCGCACCTTCTACGACCTCGACCAGACGCTGGCCGCCGAAACCTGGTTGCGCGTCCACGAGAGACCGATTCCCGGAAACGGAGAGCACAATCGATGAGCTGGACCCTGCCCGCCCACGTCTCCTGGACGCCGACCGAGTACGGCGGCGTGCTCCTGGACTCCGCCTCCGGCGAGTACTGGACCTTGAACGCGACCGCCACGACCGCGCTCGCCTCGATCCTGGAGGACGCGCCGATGGCGCAGGTGACCGACCGACTCGCGGCCGAGTTCGACGGCGACCCGGAGGCGATGGCCGCCGACGTACCGGCGTTCCTCGCCGAACTGCAGTCCGCCGGTCTGGTGGTCGCGACATGACCACCGAGCAGGTTCTCGCCCACCGGCCGGGCCGGCTGGGGCAACGGCTCGGGGTGCTGAGCGTGGTGGCCTTCGCGCGGGTGCTGGCCCGGCGCCCGCCGGCGCAGATCTGCTGGGTGTTGCGTCAGGCGAGCCGCGGTGCCCGGCCCGCGACCTTCGCCGAGGCCGCTGCCGCCCGCCGGCACACGGTGGCGAACAGTGCCTTCTGCGCGGGCCCGCTGGGCTGCCTGCCCCGGTCGATCACCACCGCGCTGCTCTGCCGCATGCGCGGCGGTTGGCCGACCTGGGTCGCCGGGGTCCGCCGGCACCCGCCGTTCGGCGCGCATGCATGGGTGGAGGCCCAGGGCACCGCCGTGGACGAGCCGTACCCGCCCGACTTCCACATCCCGCTGTTGACCGTCCCGCCGGCCGAGCGAGGAAGCGCGGGATGACCACCACGCTGCTGTACCTCTCCTGGATCTGCCGTGGCACGCTCGCCATGGTGTTCGCGGTATCGGTGACCGCCAAGACCCGCGGCGCCCCCGCCTTTGCGCGGTTCCGGCACGCCACCCGCACGCTGACCGGCCTACAGGATCGCCGCGCCGACGTGCTCGCGGTACTGGTCGTCGCCGGCGAGACCGCGGTGGCCGCCGGCTCGATTCCGGCGCGGACGGCCCCGTGGGCGGCCGCTACGGCGATCGTGCTGCTGTCGCTGTTCTCCCGGCGGCTGGCCCGGATGCCGGACGCCGGCCCGGTCGTCGCGTGCGGGTGTTTCGGCTCGGCGGCCACCACCCGCCGGGTCGGCCTGGTGCGCAACGCGCTGCTGCTGGTCGTGGCCGCCGTGGGCGCGGGCAGCACGCTCGGGGTCGCCGGAACCGGGGGCACGGACCTGGCCGGGGTGCTGGTCTGCCTCGTCGCGGCGGTGCTGCTCGCGGCGTTCCTGGTCCGGCTGAACGACATCACGTCCCTGTTCCCGGCACGCCTGTGAGGTCCGATGAGCGTACTCGTCACCGTCGTCGTCCTGCTCGCGCTGGTCTGCGCGTTCAACACCGCGCTGAACGTGGCGCTCGTCCGGCGGCTGCGCTACCACGCCGAACTGCTCACCGAGGTGGAGGAGCGTGGGGTGCCCGCGCAGGCGCTGCCGCGCGGCGAGGTCGTGCACGACTTCGTCGGGCCCGACGGGGACACGCTGGTCGCGTTCTTCTCGCCCACTTGCACCCGGTGCCGCAAGGAACGCAAGGGGTTCGGCCGGGTCGCCGCCCGGTGGCCGGGCGGGCCGGACCGGGCCGTCGCCGTGATCTCCGGGCCGACCGCCTCCGCCGACTTCCTGACCGGGCTGGCCCCGGCCGCGCGGGTCGTCGTGGACAGCGACGAGTCGTTACGGCGTGCGTTCGGGATCCGGAGCTTCCCGGCGCTGTTCGTGGTGGCTCCGGACGGGCGACTGGCGTGGACCGGCGTGCACGCCGACGCGGTTCCCGGACTCGCCGAGCCGTGACCCATCCGACCACCTCCCGGCCTGGCCGGCGAAGAGATCTGTAGAGAAATGTGAGAAGAAGATGCCAGGCGAAAGCATTCGTTTCCTGAACCGCGCCGCCGTCGCGGCGTGTCTGTCCAAGCTGGACGCCGCCGAGGTGGTGGCGCGCACCCTGCGTGAGCACGCCCTCGGCCGCACCGAGCTTCCGGCCGAGGGCTACCTCAGCTGGTCCAACAGCGTGGGCGCGTACAGCCGGGCGATCGCGATGCTGGGCGCGGTGCCGTCGGGCGACGCGATGGCCTACGGCATGAAACTGATCAACGCCTCGGTCAGCAACCCCCAGCGCGGCCTGGAACGCGCCGGCGGTCTCAGCTTCGCCTTCGACTCCGAGACCGCACGCCCCAGCGTGGTCGCCGAAGCCGGGCTGCTCAGTGCGGTCCGTACGGCCGCCTACACCGTGGTCAGCCTGCGCCATCTCGGCCCGGAGTCGTTCGACGCGGTCAGCCTGATCGGCGCCGGCACGCTGGCGCGGGTGCACCTGGAGGCGATCGCCGAGGCGTTCCCGGCGGTCCGGCAGGCGTACGTCTTCGACCTCGAACCCGCTCGGGCCCGGGCGTTCCGCGAGGATTTCCGGACCCGACGGCCCGACCTGGAGGTCAGCGTCGTAGCCGGTGCCCGGCAGGCGGCCGGCGCCGCCCCGGTCCTGATCACCGCGACCACCAGCAACGACCCCTACATCCCGGCCGGATGGCCAGCCGCCGGTTCGTTCGTGGCGCACGTGTCGCTCGACGACCTGACCGAGGATGCGTTCCGGTCCGCGGAGGCGATCTTCGTCGACGACGTGGAGCTTGTCCGGGATAACCCACGCCGGGTCATGGGGCGGCTGCTGCAGGAGGGCTCGCTGGCCACGGTCGACGAGCCCGGACGGCCGGACGCCCGAGTGATCGACGGCAGCCTCGGCGAGGTGCTGATCGGCCGGCGCGCCGCGCAGCGCCCGCAGCAGGGATACGTCATCAGCAACCCGTTCGGCATGGCGGTCCTGGACGTCGCGCTGATCCATGCCGTCGCCCAGGTCGCGCGGGCGACGGGCGCCGGGCAACTCCTCGAACTGCTCTGAACCGCATGTCTTCCACGTCCGGCCGTCGTCCCCGACCATCTTCGTGGAGCTACCGTTGATCTTTCAATCCGCGCTGGACCTCCAGTTTCCCGACTTGTTCCTGGAACTGTCCGGCTTCCTGCCGGACAGCCGCCTCTACCTCAAGATCGAGGCGATGAACCCCGCCGGCTCGATCAAGTTCAAGCCGGCCCTGGCCATGGTCGACGACCTGGAGCAGCGAGGGCTGCTACGGCCCGGCAGCCGTGTCATCGAGTCGTCCTCCGGCAACCTCGGCATCGCGCTGGCCATCGTGTGCAACGCCCGCGGATACAGCTTCACCTGTGTCACCGACCTGAACACGGCCCCGGCGACGATCGCCCTGATGCGGGCGTACGGAGCCCGCGTTGTCGTGATCGACGAGCGGGACGCGAACGGCGGGTTCCTGTCGATGCGCTTGGCCCACCTGCAGGAACGGATGGCGGCCGACCCCACGCTGGTCTGGCCCAACCAGTACGCCAACCCGGTTAACACGATGGCCCACTATCACACCACCGCAGCCGAGATCCTCAAGGAGTTTCCGGAGGTCGACGCCGTGTTCGTGGGCGCCGGCACGACCGGAACTCTGACCGGCTGCGCACAGTACTTCGCCCAGCACCGACCGGAGACGAAGGTGTTCGCAGTCGACATCATCGGGTCGACCACCTTCGGCACCCCGCCGGGGCGGCGGCACATCCCGGGGCTGGGCACCAGCCGTACACCCGCGATCGCCTCCCTGCGGCACGTCACCGACCTGGTGATGGTCTCCGAGTACGACACCGTGCAGGCCTGCCGGCTGCTGCGCGACCGCTACTTCCTGCTGGGCGGCGGCTCCACCGGCGCGGTACTCAGCGGGGTGTCCGCGCGCGCCCGGATGCTGCGCCCGGGCTCGGTCGTGGTCGCGATCAGCCCCGACCTCGGCGACCGGTACGCCGGCACCCTGTACGAATCCGGCTGGCTCGCCGAGCGCGGGCTCGACGCGCCCCCGGCGCCCACCGGCAGGTCCGACGTGCCCACGGCCGCCTGTCCCGACCCTGTCTGAGCCGCACCACCTGGAGGGAAGACCCATGTCAATGACCGATGCCTTCACCGGGCTGCCCCCGCGCCGGGCCGCCTGCGGCGTGCTCTCGCTGGCCGATCTCACGCCGGACGTCCTGGGCGCGTTGGCCCGCCGCTCGGTCGATCTGTACCGCGATCCCGCCGCCCACCACGAGCCGCTGCGGGGGCGGCTCGTCGGTGTGGTCTTCACCCGGACGTCGACCCGGACCCGGACCGCTTTCACCGCGGGCATCGAGCGGCTGGGCGGCCGGGCCATCGGGTACGGCCCCGGCGACCTGCAGACCAACACCGGTGAGTCACTCGCCCACACCGCGCGCACGTTGGGCCTGATGCTCGACGGCATCGTCATCCGCACCGCCGGGTCGCTGGCCGACATGCGGCTGCTGTCCGCGGAAAGCGGCCTCCCGGTGATCAACGCGATGGCCGCCGAGGAGCACCCGACCCAGGGAATCTGCGACCTGGCCACGATCCTGCTGCACCGCGGGTCGCTGGACCGGGTGGAGGTGCTCTACATCGGTGAGGGCAACAACACCGCGACCGCGCTCGCCCAGGGCCTGAGCAACTTCGCCGGCACCCGGCTGCATCTGCTGACTCCGGCCGGATTCGGGCTGCCCGAGGACGTGCTGAGGACGACGGCTGCCCGGGCGGCCGGGCATGGGGGGTCCGTCATCCAGACGCACGACGCGGCCTCCGTTCCGGACAGCGTGGAGTTCGTCTACACCACGCGGTGGCAGACCACCGGCACCAGCAAGCCGAACCCGGACTGGCGGGAGGTGTTCCGGCCGTTCCACGTCGACGAGACGTTTCTCGCGCGTACGCCCAAGGCGCTGTTCCTGCACGACCTGCCGGCCCACTGCGGCGAGGAGGTCACCGGAGCCGTCCTGGACGGGACGCGTTCGATCGCGTGGTCGCAGGCACGGATGAAGCTGTACAGCGCGATGGCGGTACTCGAGCACGCGTTCGCCGGCCGGGAATGAGGGGCGCGATGGACGCGGCGGACCTGGGGCCCGACGAACTGGTGGCCCGGGTCGCCGATCTTCTGCGCTCGGCTCATCCACTGCGGATCGGCTCGGCGGTACGCCGGGCCGGCGAGCTCCTCGCGTGCGTGGCACCGCCCCACCGCGCCGCGTTGATGGACCGGGCGATCCACCTGACGCTGACCGACGAGGAGGAGGACTCCGGGCGATCGCACATCGCCACGAGCTGAACATCCGACGGATGCCGCTGACACTGATCTAATAGCGGAAACGGCGGGCGGGGGGCCGGCCCGGCGACAATCGTTCTCTCGCCGCGGGAGCGACCTTTCCTGCCTTCGTCAAGGCCAATTTCGGGACGCGGTTTTCCACCCTTCGAGCAGGCCTTCAGCCGCCGTTCACCGCCGGCTTGCCGATCGACCGCACCGGCGAGCGCAACGAGCGTTCCTGCCGACTACAGTCCATTTGAGGACCGGCCAGCACGGGGGTTGACCACGCTATCCGCACCACCTACCGCAGCAACGTCGATACGTCTTTTTCCTCTGCAATGGCACCGGTGATCACCCCAGGTGTCACTGACGGGTCTTCGACACATTCATGGAGTGTTTCCAGCGCAGACCCGACAACGGCTTGACACAAACGCGGGGGTATTTGAGTTGATGACGCACCTCAGGGTCGTCCTCCCCTGGTTCGCGGTCGGCATGCTCATGGCCCGCAAACTCACCGCCGCGGACAACCCCCACGACGCGATCTTCGCCTCCCGACGAGGCACCTGGCTCTCCCCCAACAACGTCCGCCGTCAGTGGCGCCAGGCCCGCGCCGAAGCCGACCTCGACTGGGTCACCCCGCACACCTTCCGAAAGACCGTCGCCACCCTCATCAAGGAGGAGATCGATACCAAGAGCGCGGCAGCGCAACTCGGGCACTCCAGCGAGGAGGTCACCGACACCTACTACATCGCCAAGCCGGTGCAAGCCCCAGACGTGTCCGGCATCCTCGAACGGCTCGGCAGCCACCCGAGCAGCCAAGGACCGTCGCCAGGAGAGAACAATGCACAACGATGACGAACTTGGTTGCCGCACCGCGTAAACGGGGGGTTTTCGGGGGGCGGTTCAAATCTCCATCGAAGAAAATCAAAGCCCTGACCAGCGTTCCCGCTGGTCAGGGCTTTTTCTTTGTCGGGACGGCCGGATTCGAACCGACGACCCCTTGACCCCCAGTCAAGTGCGCTACCAAGCTGCGCCACGTCCCGATGCCCCCGCCAGGTCTCCCCCGCGGCAGCCGGTACAGCTTAGCGCAGGATCTTCGCACCGTGCGCAGAGGCCCCTCCCGCGCCGCGCGCCACACCCCCTAGAGCATCCTAGGAGGGTGGCGTGCGACAGCGAGCGCGTCAGCCGTGGGCCTTGCCCCGGCCGCCCGGGCCCAGCTTCTTGCGGGGGCGTACCGAGATCTCGATCGGGCTGCCCTCGTAGCCGAACTCCTCGCGGAGCTTGCGCTCGACGAAGCGCTGGTAGCCGGCGTCCAGCGGCCCGGTGGTGAACAGCACGAACCGCGGCGGTGCCGCCCCGGCCTGGGTGGCGAACAGGATGCGTGGCGCGCGTCCGCCGCGTACCGGGTGCGGGGTGGCCTGGACCAGCGCGGTGAGCCACTGGTTGAGCTGCGCGGTGGGGATGCGCGTCTCCCAGCTTGCGAGCGCCTTGCGCAGCGCGGGCGCGAGCTTGTCGACGGCGCGGCCGGTCTTCGCGGACAGGTTCAGCCGGATCGCCCAGGGGATGCGCCGCAGCTCCCGGTCGATCTCCTTGTCCAGGTAGTAGCGGCGGTCACCGTCGACCAGGTCCCACTTGTTGAAGGCGATGACCAGCGCCCGGCCGGACTCGACGACCATGGTGAGGATCCGCTGGTCCTGCTCGCTGATCACCTCGCTGGAGTCGATCAGCACCACGGCGACCTCGGCCGCCTCGATCGCCGAGGCGGTGCGCAGGCTGGCGTAGTACTCGGTGCCGCTGGCCTTGCCGACCCGCTTGCGCAGGCCGGCGGTGTCGACCAGCTGCCACGTCTCGCCGCCGATCTCGACCAGGCTGTCGACCGGGTCGACTGTGGTGCCGGCCACCGAGTCGACCACCGCCCGCTCCTCGCCGGAGAAGCGGTTGAGCAGGCTGGACTTGCCGACGTTGGGGCGGCCGACCAGTGCGACCCGG
The DNA here is from genome assembly GCF_024519755.1 of Micromonospora sp. Mcm103. Taxonomy (NCBI): domain Bacteria; kingdom Bacillati; phylum Actinomycetota; class Actinomycetes; order Micromonosporales; family Micromonosporaceae; genus Micromonospora; species Micromonospora sp. Mcm103. The sequence continues at coordinate 31,896 of NZ_JALJRJ010000031.1, read as the reverse complement.
CGCGGGCCGCGCGGCCGGTTCTCCACGATCTTCGGCGCCTCCGGCAGCGCGTCCAGGATGGCGTCGAGCAGGTCGCCGGAGCCGCGGCCGTGCAGCGCCGAGACCGGGAACGGCTCACCGAGGCCGAGCGACCACAGCGCGGTCGCCTCCATCTCGATGGTGGTGTTGTCGGCCTTGTTCGCGACCAGGATGACCGGCTTCGCGCTGCGGCGCAGCATCTTCACCGCGGCCTCGTCCACGTCGGTCGAGCCGACCATGGCGTCCACCACGAACAGCACCACGTCGGCGGTGACCACCGCGATCTCGGCCTGGGCGGCGATGGCCGCGGCGCGGTCCTTGGCGTCGGGTTCCCAGCCGCCGGTGTCCACCACCGTGAACGCCCGGCCGTTCCACTGCGCGTCGTAGGGCACCCGGTCCCGGGTCACGCCGGGGATGTCCTCCACGACCGCCTGCCGGCGGCCGATGATGCGGTTGACCAGCGTGGACTTGCCGACGTTGGGCCGGCCGACCACTGCCACCACGGGCTGCGGGCCGGTGGGCTCACCGGAGTCGGCCTCCGGCTCGCGCAACTCCACCCAGCCACCGAAATCGTCGTCACTCATGCCACGCCTCGCTCGGTGAGCATGTCCCGCAGGCGCGCCACTACCTCGTCGATGCCCAGCTCGGTGGTGTCCAGCACCACCGCGTCGGGGGCCTGCTGCAGCGGGTTGACCTTGCGGGTCGAGTCGAGCCGGTCCCGGCGGGCCAGGTCGGCGGCGGTCGCCGCGACGTCGGCGGCGTCCTCGGCGCTGCGCCGCTTCGCGCGCGCCGCCTCGGAGGCGGTCAGGTACACCTTCAGGTCCGCGTCCGGCGCGACCACCGAGCCGATGTCCCGGCCTTCGACCACGATCCGGCCCGCGTCCGCGATCACCCGCCGCTGCCGGTCCACCAGCAGCTCGCGTACGGCGGGGACGGCGGCCACCGCGGAGACGGCTCCGGTCACCTCGGCGCCGCGGATCGCGGTGGACACGTCGGTGCCGTCGACTGTCACGGCGTACCCCTGGGGGTCGGTGCCGATGCGGAGGTCGGCCTCGGCGGCGACCTTCGCCACCGACTCGGTGTCGGTGAGTTCCACGCCGGAGCGCAGGACCGCCCAGGTCAACGCCCGGTACATGGCGCCGGTGTCGAGGTAGCGGGCGCCGAGGCCCGTCGCCAGTCGCCGCGACACGGTGGACTTCCCCGAACCGGACGGCCCGTCCACAGCGACCACGCATCGCCCGGCCGGTACGTTTTCCTCCACCGTTGTCCTCCTCAGCCCGTACCTCGCAGGTCGCCCGGTGTCTCAGGCGCCGTTGAGCGGATGGTTCTGTCGTCAATTCTGCCCGCGCCGCGCGGGCGTCCCGCCGGGCCGGCGTGTGCCGGCCCGCGGACCGCGTCGAAGCCTACCGGGAGCCGTACCCCGATCATCGGGGTCAGTCACCCACCGCCTTGAACAGGGCGGCGACCTCCGCGTTTGTGAGCCGCCGCATCCGCCCGGTGCGCAGGTCGCCGAGCTTGATCGGCCCGATCGAGGTACGGATCAGACGGGACACCGGGTGTCCCACCTCGGCCATCAGGCGCCGGACGATGTGCTTGCGCCCCTCGTGCAGGGTCAGCTCCACCTGGGCGGATTTACCGAGCGTGTCGACCAGCTTGAACCCGTCGACCTTCACCGGCCCGTCCTCCAGCTCGATGCCGGCGGTCAGCCGCTTGCCCAGGTTGCGCGGGATCGGCCCGGCTACCTCGGCGAGGTAGGTCTTGAGCACCTCGTACGACGGGTGCATGAGCTTGTGGGCGAGGGTGCCGTCGTTGGTGAGCAGGAGCAGCCCCTCGCTGTCGGCGTCCAGTCGCCCGACGTGGTAGACCCGCTGCTCCAGCCGCGCGCCGATGAAGTCGGCGAGCTCGGTGCGGCCCTTCTCGTCGGCCATCGTGGTGACCACCCCGCGCGGCTTGTTCATCGCCACGTAGACCAGGCGGACGTCGGCCTGCAGCCGCTCCCCGTCGACGACGATCACGTCGCGGGTCGGGTCGGCCTTGTCGCCGAGCTGCGCCACCCGCCCGTTCACGGTGACCCGGCGCCGGAAGATCAGGTCTTCACAGGCGCGCCGGGAACCCACCCCCGCGGCGGCGAGCACCTTCTGGAGGCGCTCGGCGCCCTCGTACACGGGGGCGTCGGGCTTCGGGGCACGGTCATCGCGTCGCATCGGCAAGCTCTTCTACGTCGTCGGGAAGGAACGGGGCGAGCGGCGGCAGGTCGTCCACCGAGTTCAGCCCCAGCTTCTCCAGGAACATGGTGGTGGTCCGGTAGAGGTAGGCGCCGCTGTCCGCTTCGGTGCCGCACTCCTCGACCAGGCCGCGACCCACCAGGGTACGGAGCACCCCGTCGCAGTTGACACCCCGGATGGCCGAGATGCGCGAACGGGTCACCGGCTGCCGGTAGGCGACCACGGCCAGGGTCTCCAGCGCGGCCTGGGTCAGCCGCACGGACTGCCCGTCCAGTACGAACCGTTCCACGTACGTCGCGTATTCCGGCCGGGTGTAGAGACGCCAGCCACCCGCCGCCCGGCGCAGGTCGAACCCGTGCCCGGCCGCGGTGTACCCGGCGGCGATCTCGTCGAGCATCGCGCCGACCCGTTCCGGGGCCTGTTCGAGGACCTCGGCCAGGACCAGCTCGCTGACCGGCTGGTCCACCACGAGCAGGATCGCCTCCAGGGCGCCGCGCAGCTCCGCGTCGTCCAGGACGGGCGCGGGCGCCGGTTCCGGCACGGCTCGCCGCCGTCCCCGCTTAGCGGGTACGCCGTCAGCACCCGCTCCCCCACCCGCCCGCTGCCCAGCGTCGTCCCCGACCCCGCCCTCTCCCGAGATCTTGGTGCGGTCCCGCCCCTCAGAGGGCGCCTCCGTACCAAGATCCGGCGTAGGCGGGACAGCTGGGGAGGACTCCGACGCGGTGTCCGTGATGTCGGGGTCCGGGTGCTCGGCGGGCGCGGCGGAGTCGTCCGGGGCGGGCTTGGGCGGGGCGGGGCGCTCCCACGGGGGCACCCATGCGGCGGCCTGGTCGGCCAGGGAGTCGCGGCGTTCCTGGTCGCTCATCCGTTCACTCCTGCGTCGGTGCGGGTTCGTCCGCCGCCTCGGTGGGCACGGCGGCGTCGGATGCGGTGGCATCGCTCGGCACGGTGTCGGCGGCGGGGACGGACGTGGTCGTGGGTTCGGGGCTGCCGGCGTACTCGTCGACTGTCAGCTCGGCCTCGCCGTCGGCCGGGCCGGTCCAGCGGACTGTCAGGTCCTCCAGCGCCTGCTCCTGCACGAACGCCACCAGACCCTGCCGGTACAGCTCCAGCAGCGCCAGGAACCGGGCCACCACCTCGAGCGTCATCTCGCAGTCGGCACAGAGCAGCGAGAACGTGGCGATACCGGCTCGGCGCAGCCGGTCGGCGATGATGCCGGCGTGTTCCCGGACGCTGACCCGGACCATGTGCACGTGCGCGATGGAGACCTCGGGCACCGGCTTCGGGCTCATCGCCCTGACCGCGAGCGTACGCAGCCGCTCCGGACCGATGCCGAGCACCAGGTCGGGCAGTGCCTCGGCGTACCGCGGTTCGAGGGTGACCGCCCGCGGGTAGCGCCGGCCGCCGACCGCCTCCAGCTCGGCGATGTGCGCGGCGGCCTCCTTGTACGCCTTGTACTGCAGCAGCCGGGCGAACAGCAGGTCCCGCGCCTCCAGCAGCGCCAGGTCCTCCTCGTCCTCGACCTCGGCCGAGGGCAGCAGCCGGGCCGCCTTCAGGTCGAGCAGGGTGGCGGCGACGAGCAGGAACTCGCTCGTCTCGTCCAGGTCCCACTGGTCGCCCATGGCGCGCAGGTACGCGATGAACTCGTCGGTGACCTTGTGCAGCGCGACCTCGGTGACGTCCAGCTTGTGCTTGCTGATCAGCTGGAGCAGCAGGTCGAACGGGCCGGTGAAGTTGTCCAGCCGGACAGTGAAGCCACTCGTCTGCTCGCCGGTGCCCGGGTCGGCGGGCACCACACCGTCGACCTCGGCGGCCAGCTCCGCGGCGACGGCGGGGTCGCCGGGGCCGTGCGGCGGGTCGAGGGGCGGTGCGGTCACCGGGAAACCGTAGACGACGCGGCGGGCGGCCGGCGTGCGCCCTACCGGTCCGCCTGGGCGGCGATGACCTCCCGGGCGAGCTGCCGGTAGTTGCGCGCGCCGGAGGAGGCCGGGTCGAGGGTGGTGATCGGGGCACCGGCCACCGTGGACTCGGGGAACTTCACCGTCTTGGTGATGACGGTCTGGTAGACCTTGTCGCCGAACGCCTCGACCACCCGCTGCAGCACCTGGCGGCAGTGGGTGGTGCGGCTGTCGTACATGGTGGCGAGGATGCCTTCGAGTTCCAGGTCGAAGTTGAGCCGCTCGCGCACCTTGTCGATGGTGTCCAGCAGCAGCGCGACACCGCGCAGGCTGAAGAACTCGCACTCCAGCGGGATGAGCACGCCGTGCGCGACGGTGAGCGCGTTGATCGCCAGCAGGCCCAGCGAGGGCTGGCAGTCGATCAGGATGAAGTCGTACTCCTTGCGGATGGTCCGCAGCACCCGCGCCAGGGCCATCTCGCGGGCGACCTCGTTCACCAGCTGGATCTCGGCGGCGGAGAGGTCGATGTTCGCGGGCAGCAGGTGCAGGCCGGCCACGTCGGTCTTGATGAGGACGTCCTCGGCGGTGACGTCGTCCTGCATCAGCAGGTTGTAGACCGACAGGTCCAGGTTGTGCGGGTTGACGCCCAGCCCGACGGAGAGGGCGCCCTGCGGGTCGAAGTCGACGAGCAGCACCTTGCGGCCGTACTCGGCCAGGGCCGCGCCCAGGTTGATGGTCGTCGTGGTCTTGCCGACGCCACCCTTCTGGTTGGCCATCGCGATGATCCGCGCCGGGCCGTGCCGGTCGGTCGGCATGGGTTCGGGGATCGGCTTGCGCATGGTGTACGCGGCCGGGTCGGCGGGGCCGAGATCGGCACCGAGCGTCGCCTGCTGCTCACGGAGCTCCGACGTCCAGGTCTCGGCACGGTCACCGTTTCCTGCCATGTCCTCGTTGCCCCCTCCCGACGACCACCCGGCGTCGGAGCCGTCCGACGTCCCTCGCGGCGCCGCTGCGCACCCCCGGTCCGTCGCACCTGGAGGCCCGCGCCGATGCCGACTGTACGCCACCGGCCAGCAGCGCGTTCGGTAGCGGGTCGGCGTGTCGGCCGCCCGTCAGCCGGGGCTCGCCACGTCGGCGCTCAGCGGGCGCGCGGATGCGCCGTCGCGTACACCTCGCGCAGCCGCTCCACCGTCACCAGCGTGTAGACCTGGGTGGTGGTCACCGAGGCGTGGCCGAGGAGTTCCTGCACCACGCGTACGTCCGCGCCGCCGTCGAGCAGGTGGGTGGCGTACGAGTGGCGCAGCGTGTGCGGCGAGACCGCGTCGGGACCGTCGACCGGCAGGCCGGCACGTGCGGCGGCGGTACGCAGCACCGCCCAGGCGCCCTGCCGGGTGAGCGGGCCGCCACGCGCGTTCACGAACACCGCGTGGGTGCCGCGCCCGGCGGCGAGCAGCGCCGGGCGGCCCCGGACCAGCCAGGCGCGCAGCGCGTCGGCCGCGTACCCGCCGACCGGGACCAGCCGGATCCGGCCGCCCTTGCCGCGCAGCAGCACGGCGCCGGCGTCCAGGTCCAGATCGTCGACGGCGGCGCCGACCGCCTCGGAGATGCGCGCGCCGGTGCCGTACAGGAATTCCAGCAGCGCCCGGTCGCGCAGCGCGCGGGCGGCGGCGTCGCCGGTGGCGCCGGGCAGGTCGGCGGCCTCCAGCAGCCGCAGGACCGCGTCGACGGGCAGCGCGCGGGGCAGCCGGCGCGGCGGCGCGGCCGGGCGGACGTCGCGGCTGGGGTCGGCGCCGGCGAGGCCCTCACGCAACGCGAAGCGGTGCAGGCCGCGTACCGCGCTGGCCGCGCGGGCGGCGGAGGAGACGGCGAGCGGCGGGTGGTCGTCGTCGCCGGCGCGCAGCCGGGCCAGGTGGGCCTCGACCTGCGCGGGCCCGGCTGCGGCCAGGTCGTCCACCCCGGCGGCGGCCAGTGTGGCGAGGTAGCGGTCCAGATCGCGGCGGTACGAGGCGAGCGTGTTCGCGGACAGCCCGCGTTCGACGGTGAGGTGGTCCAGATAGGTCCGGACCGCACGGCGCAGGGCCGGCGCGGGTTCCGCGCCGGCCGCGCGCACGGCGGCGTCGGTCAGCTCAGCACCTCGTCCAGCGGCAGCACGTCCATGCCGTGCGCCTCGGCGACCGGGCCGTAGACGACCTTGCCGGCGTGGGTGTTCAGACCGAGGGCCAGCGCCGGGTCGTTGCGCAGCGCCTGCTGCCAGCCCTGGTTCGCCAGTTCGAGGGCGTACGGCAGGGTCACGTTCGTCAGCGCGTAGGTGCTGGTGTTCGGCACCGCGCCGGGCATGTTCGCCACGCAGTAGAAGATCGAGTCGTGGACCTTGTAGACCGGGTCGGCGTGCGTGGTCGGGCGCGAGTCCTCGAAGCAGCCGCCCTGGTCGATGGCGATGTCGACGAGCACGCTGCCCGGCTTCATCCGGGAGACCAGTTCGTTGGAGATGAGCTTCGGGGCCTTCGCGCCGGGCACCAGCACCGCGCCGATGACCAGGTCCGCGTCGAGCACGGCCCGCTCGATCTCGTACGCGTTGGAGGCGACGGTCTGCAGGTGGCCCCGGTAGATGGCGTCGGCGGAGCGCAGCCGGGCCACGTTCTTGTCGAGCAGCAGCACCTCGGACTGCAGGCCGAGCGCGATGGCGGCGGCGTTCAGGCCGGACACGCCCGCGCCGATGACCACGGTCTTCGCGGCGTACACACCGGAGACGCCGCCGGGCAGCACGCCCCGACCGCCACCGGTGCGCATCATGTAGAAGGCGCCCACCTGCGGGGCGAGGCGGCCGGCCACCTCGGACATCGGGGCCAGCAGCGGCAGCGAGCGGTCGGGCAGCTCGACCGTCTCGTACGCGATGCCGGTGACCTTCCGGTCGACCAGCGCGTCGGTGCACTCGCGGGACGCGGCCAGGTGCAGGTAGGTGAACAGCACCTGCCCCTCGCGCATCCGGTGGTACTCCTCGGCGATCGGCTCCTTGACCTTCAGCACCAGATCGGCGGTGTCCCACACTTCGTCGGCGGTGGCCAGGATCTTCGCGCCGGCGGCGGCGAACTCGTCGTCGGTGATGCTGGAGCCGACTCCGGCGCCTGCCTCCACGAAGACCTCGTGGCCGTGGCGGGTGAACTCGTTGACGCCGGCGGGCGTGATCGCCACCCGGTACTCGTGGTTCTTGACCTCGCGGGGGATTCCGACCTTCACGATGCAGACACCTTCCTCCGGGGCGGCTCACCCCCGACTGCGCGGCCGCGCCGGCTCCGTTGCCGGCGTGGTCCTCCTGTCCCGCCGGCGGCAGTCTAGGCCCGTGGGAAGCCCACGGACGGCGACACTGTGACATCCGGTGCCCGCTGGTCCTGACGGTGTGTCAGGCATGCCTCGGACTGCCCGGTGGAGACGCCATCCGCCGAGAGGACAAAGTTCGATGACATCTTCCCACCGGCTGGGTGGCGAGGCCGACAGGATGTGAACCGATCACTATTGTGTCCGCTCATGACCACTCCTTATCAGCAGTACCCGCAGGGCGTCTCGGACAAGAGCAAGGTCGTCGCGGGTGTGCTTCAGATCCTGCTCGGCGGCTTCGGCATCGGCCGGTTCTACATGGGCGACACCAAGACCGGTGTCATCCAGCTCATCGTCACGCTCGTGACGTGCGGCTTCGGTGCGATCTGGGGCCTCGTCGACGGCATCCTGATCCTCGTCAACGGCGGTGTCGACGGGCAGGGACGCCCGCTGCGCGACTGACCACCGGCGTACGGAAGGGGCCGCCCGGCGCAGTGCGCATGGCGGCCCCTTCGTCGTCCGTGCCGGATCAGCGCGGCAGCGGCGCCTCCGGGCGGCGCAGCTCGGTGAAGCCGGTGTCGCGGGCGCGGGCGGCGGCGAGCAGCCCGGCCACGCAGGACGCGTTGGTGATCTCGCCGGCCAGCACCATCCGTACCGCCTCGTCCAGGTCCACCCGGACCACCTGGAGGTCGGCCTCCTCGTCGTGCCGGTCGTGCCGCTGGTCGGCCGGCACGTCGGCCAGGTCGCGGGCCAGGAAGACCCGCACCACCTCGTCGGTGAACCCGGGCGAGCTGTGCAGGTCGACGAGCACGTCGACGCGGCCCGCGGTCAGGTCCGCCTCCTCGGCCAGCTCCCGCAGCGCGGCAACTGCCAGATCCTCGCCGCCGACGTCCATCAGCCCGGCGGGCAGCTCCCACAGGTGCCGGCCGACCGGGTGCCGGTACTGGCGGATCAGCACCACCTGACCGGCGTCATCGAGCGCCACCACCGCGACCGCGCCGACGTGCCGCACGTAGTCGCGGCTTGCACTGCCGCCGCCGGGCATGGTGACGTCGTCACTGACCACCGAGAAGATCCGGCCGGACCAGATCTGGCGGCGGCCGGTCACCTCGTACCGGTGCTCGACGCCGCTCACGCCGCCGCCCCGCCCGCTCGCGCGGACCGGCCGCTCACTTCGCCGAGGCCTTCGCGCCACCGCTGCGGCCGGCCTTCTTCGACGCGCCGTCCAGGTCCACCGGCAGCTGGTCGGCCTGCGAGTACGCCACGGCGGCGCCGACGAACGCGGCGAACAGCGGGTGCGGCCGGGTGGGCCGGCTCTTGAGCTCCGGGTGCGCCTGGGTGGCCACGAAGAAGGGGTGCAGGTTGCGGTCCAGCTCGACGAACTCGACCAGCCGCCCGTCCGGCGACGTGCCGGAGATGGTCAGGCCGGCCTTGGTGAGCTGGTCACGGTAGGCGTTGTTCACCTCGTACCGGTGCCGGTGCCGCTCGCTGACCTCGGTGCTGCCGTACGCCTCGGCGACGATCGAACCCTCGGCCAGCTTCGCCGGGTACGCCCCGAGCCGCATGGTGCCGCCCAGGTCGCCGCGCCCGGCGACGATGTCCTCCTGGTCGGCCATGGTGGCGATGACCGGGTGCACGGCCTCCTCGTCGAACTCCAGGGAGTTCGCCCCGTCGAGGTTGGCCAGGTGGCGGGCCACCTCGATGGTCATGCACTGCAGGCCGAGGCAGAGGCCCAGCAGCGGGATGCCGTTCTCCCGCGCGTACCGGGCGGTGCCGACCTTGCCCTCGATGCCGCGGACGCCGAAGCCGCCGGGGATCACGATGCCGTCGACGCCGGACAGCGCGGCGGCGGCGCCCGCCGGGGTCACGCAGTCGTCGCTGGGCACCCACTTGAGCTGCACCCGGGCGCGGTGGCCGAACCCGGCCGCCCGGATCGCCTCGCTGACCGACAGGTACGCGTCGGGCAGGTCGACGTACTTGCCGACGAGCGCGACGGTGATCGTGTGCCGGGGCTGGTGCACCCGCTCCAGCAGGTCGTCCCAGCGGGTCCAGTCCACGTCGCGGAACGACAGGCCGAGCCGGCGCACCACGTACGCGTCGAGGCCCTCGCGGTGCAGCACCTTGGGGATGTCGTAGATGCTCGGCGCGTCCGGCGCGGCGGTGACCGCCTCCCGGTCGACGTCGCAGTACAGCGACAGCTTCTCCTTGACCTTCTCCGGGATCTCCCGGTCGCAGCGCAGCACCAGTGCGTCGGGCTGGATGCCGATGCTGCGCAGCTGCGCCACCGAGTGCTGGGTCGGCTTGGTCTTCAGCTCGCCCGACGGCGCCAGGTACGGCACCAGCGACACGTGCAGGTAGAAGCAGTTGTCCCGGCCCAGGTCGTGGCGGATCTGCCGGATCGACTCCAGGAACGGCAGCGACTCGATGTCGCCGACCGTGCCGCCGACCTCGGTGATCACCACGTCGGGCACCTGGCCGTCGGCGTCCGGGTCGGCCATGCCGCGGATGCGGGCCTTGATCTCGTTGGTGATGTGCGGGATGACCTGCACCGTGTCGCCGAGGTACTCCCCGCGCCGCTCCTTGGCGATCACCGCCGAGTAGATCTGGCCGGTGGTGACGTTCGCCTTGCCGGAGAGGTCCCGGTCGAGGAACCGCTCGTAGTGCCCGACGTCGAGGTCGGTCTCGGCGCCGTCCTCGGTGACGAAGACCTCGCCGTGCTGGAACGGGTTCATCGTCCCGGGGTCGACGTTCAGGTACGGGTCGAGCTTCTGCATCACCACGCGCAGTCCGCGCGCGGTCAGCAGACTCCCGAGGCTGGAGGCGGTGAGGCCCTTACCCAGCGAGGAGGCGACGCCCCCGGTGACGAAAATGTGCCTGGTCGTCCGTGCTGTAGGGGCCAAGGCCTGCTCCCGTGTCGTCCGTAGCGGTCGTGCGAACCGCCGTGCCGATCAGCAGAGTGATCACGCGATCCACGGGATTCCACGGTAACACCATCCGGACCGTGAGCCGGCGTCGCACCCGCTGTCGGCGCACGTGAGGCCGGATCCGGCCCGGGTCCGGGCCTTGATCGACACCAGCTCGCCGATGTGGTGCCTTCCACCGGGCCTCGACCCCGCCACCTCCCCGACCTGGCGGGCGGCAGACCTGGCGGGCCGCGCGGGCGGGGTCAGCCGGCGGGGATCTCCGAGGACGCCGGGGTCGGCTGTGCGGGCACCCGCACGACGGCGTCGGCGCGTGGCCCGTCCGGCGCCTCCGTGCCTGCGGGGCCCTGCCCGTCCGGTCCGGCCGGCTTCCCAGCCTCCCCCGGGTCGCCGGCACCGTCACCGGTCGCACCGTCGCCCGCCGGCCGACCACCGTCCGCACCGTCGCCGGCGGGGGCGTCGCCGGCCGCGCCGCCCCTGGAGGAGTCGTCCGGGCCGCCCGGTGGGACCGCGCCCGTCTCGCCCCCGCCACGGCCGCTGTCGGGCACCGTACGGTCGGTGGAGTGGTCGAGCACCCGTAGCGCCGCCAGGGCCGCCATGGGCACCACGAGAGCCGCCGCCGCGCCGGCCACGTCCAGCGCCGACCCGCCGAGGAGTCCGCCCAGCCCGACGGCCACGGCGGTGCCGGCCATCGCCGCCCGGATCGCCGGGTAGATGCCGAACAGCCGCATCAGCCCGCCCCACGGCTGGAGCAGCGCGAGCCAGACCAGCGCCGCCCCGGCCAGGGCCAGCACGGTGAGCGGGCTGTTCACCAGCGTCTGGATGTTGGAGCTGCTGGACCGGTGCACGGTGAGCCCGCCGGTGCCGTCGCCCACAGCGGCCAGGAACCGGCCCAGGCTGCCCCGCTCGTCCGCCGGACGGCCCAGGTCGACCAGGGCGAAGCCGACGGTGACCGCCAGCGCGGCCATGGTGGCCCAGGCCAGCCGGCTCACGGTGAGCCAGCCGCCGCTGCAGATCGCTGCCGCGACGCTGACGCCGGCGGTGAGCGCGATCGCGCCGATCGAGTCGGCGCCCAGGTACGGGCTGCCCACTATCACCACTGCGAGCCCGCCGACAGTCACCATCACCATCGGCCGCCAGCCCTTGCGGAACCGCTGGGCGAGCCAGCCGCCGCACAGCAGCGCCCCGGCGATGAACACGCCCAGCCCGACGGTGCCGAGCCCGGCGTACCGGCCGCCCTCCAGCGCCGAGTAGCCGACCACGCCGTTGAGCTGCAGGCGGGAGCCGGTGAGCACGTCCACGCCGACGACGAGCGTGGCCAGCCCGGCCACCGCCCCGAGCGGGCCGAGGGTGCGCTCGTGCCCGGGGGTGAACCGGACCGCCGCGGTGCCGCCGACGATGAGCAGCGCGGTCACCGAGGCGTACCAGAGGCCGGCGTGGTCGCCGCGCCACCAGGGCACGGCGTCGGCGAGCAACGCCGCGGGCACGGCGAGCGCGGCGGCGATCAGCATCAGTTCCACCACGGCGACGATGCGCGGGGACACCGGTTCCGGCCCGTGCGGGCCGGCGAGCCGGCGGGCCCGGCGCAGCAGCGGCAGCACCGCCACGGCGAGGGCGAGCTGCGCGGCGGCCAGCAGCGTGAAGAACCAGCCGGCGACGCGGCGCTGGGCGGCGGCCTCCCGGTCCGCGTCGGCCGGCGCCTCGATCGCGGCCCGCAGGTCGTCCGGCCGGTCGTCGACAGTCACCGCGGGGCGGCCGAGGAACGCCCGTTCCGGCATCGGCTTGTCGAGCACGGCGAGCACGGTCGGGGCCAGGTCGATCAGTTGCAGGTAGCCGGACCGGGCGGTGCTGGGCGAGGTCAGCCAGCCGCCCTCCCAGCCGGGGCCGTCGGCGACAGCGACGTGCAGCCGCGCCGGGGAGTCGGTGTCGGACACACCGGCGACCAGCACCAGCGAGCGCGGCGGCCGGGCGGCGAGCACCCGGGCCAGCCGGGCGTCGGCCTGCCGCGCCTGGGCGGCCCGTACCTGCGGGTCGTCGTCGTCGACGGTGCCGACGTCGACGATGCTCAGCACGCAGGAGCCGAGCAGTTCGGCCGGGTCGTCGGGGAGCGTGGGCGCGTACCTGTCGACCCGGCCGAACGGGCGGGCGGCGGCCACCGCGGCGCCCGGCCCGACCGCCACCGAGCAGCGCACCGACTCGGCCAGCGCACCGGGCGTGGCGCCCCACGAGAGCTGCTCCTGGTTGTGCACGACCGCGCTGGCCTGGTCGGGCAGGTTCGCGCCGATGCCGTCGGGCCGTTCGACTGTGACGGCGGTGGCCGGGCAGCCGCCGCTCGGGCGGGCGCCGGGCCAGGCGGCGAAGTTCCCCGCGCCGAGCGTGAGCCAGCCGTCGACCGGGCAGGTGGGGCGGTGCGCGGAGCGCACCGAGAGCGACCCGATCGCGCCCTGCTCGGCCATCCGCCACAGCGTCGGCGTGTTCTCCGGGTCGACGTCGTCCCACCGCAGGCCCGCCGCGCCGACGAGCACCACGTAGTCGGCGTTCGGCCGGGTCGCGCCGTCGTCCGGGCGGGCGGACAGCGCGGTGATACCAAGCACCACCACGACCAGGGTCAGCAGCACCGGGGTCAGTCTGCGCAGCATCAGCGGTTCCCGGTGGAGAGCTGCGGCGTCAGCTCGGCGTAGAGGCCGGCGAGCGCGGCCACGGTGTCCGCCTCGGTGGGCCAGGTCGCGGCCCGGGCCAGGGCGCGCCGGCCCAGGTCGGCCCGGCGGGCGGGGTCGTCGAGCAGGTCGCGCACCGCCGCGTCGACGGCGTCCACGTCGCCCGGCGGCACCAGCACCGCCGCGTCGCCGACCAGGTCCGGCAGACCGCCGACGGCGGTCGCGACCAGCGGTACGCCGGCCCGCAGCGCCTCCTGCGCGAACAACTGGCGGGCCTCCCAGTCGCTCGTCACCACCGCGAGGTCGGCGGCGCCGAGCAGGTCCGCCACGTCGGTGCGGTGCCCGAGCAGCGTCACCGGCGCGCGGGCGGCCGAGATCCGGGCGGCAAGCGGCAGGTACGCCGGACCGCTGCCCGCGACCACCACGAGCGGGGCGGGGGTACGGGTCCGCCAGCGGGCGGCGGCGTCGATCAGCACGTCGTACCGCTTCTGCGGATGCAGCCGGCCCACCGACAGGATCAGCGGGCGGTCGGCGGCGACGCCGAACTCGGCGCGTACCGCGGTGCGGCGGCGGCGCGGCGCGGGCAGCGCCGGCGCGGCGACCGGGGCCAGGCGGGCGTCGGCGGCACCGAGCGCGGCGGCGCGGTCGACCAGGTCGGCGGAGGCGCCCAGGGCGACCCGCACGGACCGGGCGACGACCCGTTCGACCAGCCGGGACACCGCACCGCGCAGGCCACCGGCGAGGACCGCGTTGTGCCAGGTGACCACCAGCGGCGCGGCGGGGCGGGCGAGCGCGGCGACCAGGCCGGCGCGCAGCCCGTGCGCGTGCACCACGTCGACAGGTGTGTCACCGAGCGCGCGGCGCAGCGCGGTGACCGCGCGCGCGTCCCCCGGCGTGGGGCTGGCCGGGATCTCCACCGGCGTGAAGCGGGCCCCGGCGCCGGTGAAGTCGAACTGTTCCTCGGTGGCGGCCGGGCCGCAGACCAGCACGGACGCGCCGGCCTCGGTGAGCCCTCGGGCGATCGAGCGCACGTGCTGCCCGACCCCGCCGGTGCTGGAGGCGAGCACCAGGGCCACCGACCCGGGCCAGCGCGGTGCCGGCGAGGCGTCCGTCATGAGGAAACGGTCTCCCTTCCGTCACCCCGCTCGCCGGGGTGCTGCTGCGCCGGCGGGCCGTCGTCCCCGCCGGCCGGGCGTCGCCGGCGCAGCCGGCGGGTCACGGTCGCGAGCAGCGGCCGCAGGTCGCGGGCGTCGGTCAGCCAGGCGACGGCGAGGAACAGGACACCGACCACGACCCCGGACAGCATGCCCTGCGCGAGGGCCCACGGTGTCGTCGGGGTGCCGTCACCGAGCCCGGCGAGTCCCGCCGCGACGGCCGCCCCGCCCGCTCCGGCGACCACTGCGGCGAGCAGCCCGGCGGCGCCGGCCCGGCCGATCCCGGCGAGCGCCTCGCCGCCGGCGGCCCGCCGGACCGCGGCGATCAGCAGCGCGCCGAGCAGCAGCATGCCGGCCGACGTCGCCAGCGTCACCGCGAGCACCCGGTCGGCCAGCGGCGCCACCTGGGCGGACACCACGGCGAGCGCGGGCACGCTGAGCCAGCCGAGCGCGGTGGCGACGGTGGCCGCGCGGGTCTCGCCGCGGGCGTACAGCGCACGGGTGAGGACCGCGAACAGGCCGTAGCCGACCAGGCCGGGCGCGAACCCGGCGATGCCGGCCGCCGCGGTACGCGCGTCGAGCGGGTCGGCGAAGAAGAAGTGCCCGACCGGGATCGCGGTGCCGACGAGAGCGGCGGCGCCGAGCAGACTGAGCAGCACGACGCCGCGTACCGCCGGGGCCAGCGTCTCCCGGTAGGCGCGCTCGTCGCCGGTGGCCCGGGCCGCGACGAGCGTCGGGTACGCGGCCACCGCGAGCGGCACGGCCAACACCGCCCAGGGCAGGAAGTAGACGGTCTGCGCGAGGTTGTAGACGCTGACGTCGGCGGTCCGGCCGTAGGTGACCTGGTTGAGCGCTACCACCAGCGCGATCTGCTGGGCGGCCACGGTGACCGCACCGGCGACCACCAGCCCGCCGACCCGGGCCCGGGCGTCGGCCGGGAACCGGTAGCCCGGCCGGATCCGCAGCCGCAGCCGGCGCAGCGGAATGAGCAGCGACAGCGAGAGCACCACCACGCCGAGCGTGGTGCCGGCGGACAGCAGCAACTCGCCGCCGCGCCCGGCCTCCCCGATCGTGGCCAGCCGCCCCTCGGCGGCGGTGAACCCGAGGTACACGCCGATGACCGTGACGCTGGACAGCAGCGGCGCGATCACCGGCCAGGCGAAGCGGCGGTGCGCCTGGAGCACGCCGGTCAGCACGATGCCCACGCCGTACAGCGGCAACTGCGGCGCGAACACCCGCAGCATCCGCGCCCCGGACGCCTGCTGGGCCTCACTGAGACCGTTTCCGATCAGGCCGGGCAGCGGATCGGCGAACACCGCCAGCAGCACCGCCAGCGGGACCAGCAGGCTCAGCGTCCAGGTCAGCAGCGCGCCGGTGGTGGCGGCCACCGCGCGCCGGTCACCCGCCTCGACGGCGCCTGCGAGCAGCGGTACGACGAGACTGGCGAGCGCCCCACCGGCGACGATCTCGAAGATGAAGTTCGGGACGTAGTTCGCCACCAGGTAGGCGCCGCCGAGGTCGGTGGGGCCCAGCATCCAGGTGAACACGGCGGTACGGCCGAAGCCGGCGAGCCGGCTGAGGACGGTGAGGACGGCGATGAGGGCGGCCGCCCCGGCGACCCGGCCGGCGGCGGCGAGAGGAGCCGGTTTCGTCACGTCAGTCCGGGAGCCGGCCCAGCTCGTCGAGGTGCCGCAGCCCCGGCGTGGACGCGATGACCTGGGTGAAGCTGACCTTCTCGCTGGCGGCGGTGAGCGCGGCGAGCACGGCCAGCACGCCGGCCCGGCCCAGCGGCCCGGTACGCGCGGCGAGGCTCACCCCGAGCAGCGCGCCGAGCGCGTTGGCGCCGCTGTCGCCCACCATCACGCGCTCGCCGAGATCGTCGCCGACCAGTGCGGCCGAGGCGCCCACGGCGCCCGCGGCGACGCCGCCGTACGGGCCGGTGGTCAGCGGCGCGCCGAGCAGCATGCCGGACTTCAGCGCCCGGCCGGGCCGCAGGTCGAGCAGGTTGACCAGGTTCGCGGTGCCGGCCACCACGCCGGCGCCGAGCAGCACGTCGAGCCCGCGGCCGAACGCCCCGGCCCGCCGGCGGCGCGGATGCGCGGCGACCCGCCGGTCGGCGGCGAGCAGCGCGGCCGCACCCAGCCCGGCCACGCCCACCCCGGCGACCTTGACCATCCCGGCGGTGACCTGACCCTCGCGCAGCGCGGCGAGATGCCCGGCGAACCCCTTGGCGGCCTTCTGTTCGGGGCGCGCGCCGACCACGTCGTCGTAGAGGCCGACAGCGCCCGCGCCGAGCCCGGCGACGAGTGCGGCGGCGCCGGCCGGCGTGCTACCGGCGCCGAGCGCGGCCCCGGTGGCCGCGCCGACGGCCAGGGCCGGACCGGCGGCCAGGGTCACGGTGCGGCCCCGGTAGTTGGTGCGCTCCAGCGCCGGGCCGCCGGGCGACGTACGCGTCTGACGCAGCACGTAGCGTGCGGCCAGCGCGCCCGCGCCCACGGCCAGCAGCCGACCCAGTCTCACGGGACCTCCTCGATCCGGACTTCGAACGCGACGCGGCACGGACCGGGCGGCCCGCAGCGGTCACCGGGGCAGTGTAGGCACCCGGGAGGTGGCGTTGTCGCCCACGCCGTACTGGCCGGTCTTCTTCTCGGTGAGCTGCTGCGCCAGGGCGAGGCTGGTGCCCAGCTGGCCCTGCACGGTGTTGGCGTTGTCGACGGTGGAGATGGTCTGCGACAGCACCGGGTCGCCGCGGACCACGGAGACGAGGTTGCCGCCGGTCGAGCCCATGCCGGCGACCACGAGCGCGCCGGACCGGTCGAACTGCTCGGCGATCTTCACCACCGACTCGTCCTTCTTCGCCGAGTCCTTGTCCACGTACGGCTGGCCGGTGACCATCACCACCGCCTCGGCGGCGGCGGAGATCTTGTCCGCCGGGGTGAGGTACCCGGCGGTGGCGTACTGCTCCAGCACGGCGCGCCGGTCGGCCTCGCTGACCGGCGGGCTCCCGGCCGGGCGGTCCATCAGGACGTTTGCCAGCAGGGCGCTGGAGGTCTCCACGCCGTGCCCGTTGCCGGGCAGGTTGCCGGTGGGGGCGCTGTTCGGCCGGGCCGCGGTGACCGCCAGTTCCAGCAGGTTGTTGTTGCTGTCCGGGTTGACGAACTTGTCCTGCACGTCGATGCGGCCGGTGACGTCGGCGCCGGCGGTCTGGAGCATCTTCACCACGCCCTCGGCCTGGTCGCGGCCGCTGGGCAGGGTGAGCACCAGCACCCGGCGGCCGGTCAGCTTGCCGGGCAGGACGAGCTGGGCCATCTCGGCCGCGAATTCCTCCTCGGTCTCCAGCTGCTTCTGCATGCTGTTGACCGACTGGCGCATCAGCGAGTTGTCCTTGCGCAGGCCGTTGACGTTCTCCCGGAGCGAGTCGGCGACCGGCCCGTTGAGGGCGGCTGTGCCGACCACCAGGCCGATCGCCAGTGCCAGGAACACCGCGGTCAGGGACACCACGTGGTAGCGAAAGTTGATCACGCTTGCAGCCTCTTGATCGTCGGGGAGCTAGAAGAGCTGGCCGAGCTGGAACACGAAATTGTCCCACCATTCGGAGACCACGCCCAGATACGCCTTCCCGACGGTGGAGACCGCCACCGCGGAGGCCATCGCGGCCACCGCCGACAGGACCAGCAGCAGCAGCGACGACCCGGAGATGCTCTGCCGGTAGAGCCGGCTGACGCCCTTGGCGTCGACCAGCTTGCCACCGACCTTCAGCCGGGTCAGGAACGTCGACGCCATGCCGCCGCGCCCCTTGTCGAGGAACTCCACCAGGGTGGCGTGCGTGCCGACCGCCACCAGCAGCGAGGCGCCCTTCTCGTCGGCCAGCAGCATGGCCAGGTCCTCGCTGGTGGCCGCCGCCGGGAAGGTGATCGCCGGTACGCCGAGCCCGTTGACCCGGGCCAGGCCCGGCGCGCGCCCGTCCGGGTAGGCGTGCACGATCACCTCGGCGCCGCAGCGCAGCACGTCGTCGGTGACCGAGTCCATGTCCCCGATGATCATGTCCGGCGTGTAGCCGGCCTCGACCAGCGCGTCGGCGCCGCCGTCCACGCCGATCAGCACCGGCTTGAACTCCCGGATGTACGGGCGCAGCACGTCCAGGTCGGCCTTGTAGTCGTAGCCGCGGACCACGATCAGGCAGTGCCGGCCCTGGATCCGGGTCTGGATCTCCGGTACGCCGACGCCGTCGAGCAGCAGGTCGCGTTCCTGGCGCAGGTAGTCCATCGTGTTGGCGGCGAACGCCTCCAACTGCACCGACAGGCCCTCGCGGGCGTCTGCCATCGCCTTGGCGACCGTTTCGGCGTCCTGCAGCGAGCCGTGCGCGACCGGCTCGTCGCCGACGAAGACGGTGTTGCCCTCGATGCGGACCCGGTCGCCCTCGCGGACCTGCTCGAAGACGCTCTCGCCGAGGTCGTCCAGCAGCGGGATGCCGGCCGAGATCAGCACCTCCGGCCCGAGGTTGGGATAGCGGCCGGAGACCGACGGCTTGGCGTTCAGGACCGCCGCCACACCCACCGCGACGAGCGAGTCGGCCGCCACCCGGTCCAGGTCGACGTGGTCGATGACCGCGATGTCGCCGGGTCGCAGCCGCCCGACCAGCCGTTTCGTCCGCCGGTCGAGGCGCGCGGTGCCGACGATGGAGCCCGGCTCCGGGTTCCGGCTCCGGCGCAGTGTGGGTAGACGCATCGTGACCATCCTGGCATGTGAGGCAGGTTTTGCTGTCGCGACATGCCTGAGCAGGGCCGCCTACCCAGGGAAGCACACCGGAACCCGCGCCGGTGTGCTTGCGCTCACAATCGGGGTATCACGGACGCCTTTCCTTGGCCGCCACGGCCAGGAGCTCCTCGGCATGGGCGATACCCAGATCCGAGTCCGGCAAACCGGCGAGCATCCGGGCCAGTTCCCGGGCACGCTCGGTGTCCTCCACCACGCGCACCCCGCTCGTGGTGACCGCTCCCCCGGTGTCCTTGGCCACCACCAGGTGGCGGTCGGCGAACGCGGCGACCTGCGGCAGGTGCGTGACCACGAGCACCTGGTGACTGCGGGCCAGCCGGGCCAGCCGGCGGCCGATCTCCACCGCGGCCTGGCCGCCGACACCGGCGTCGACCTCGTCGAACACCAGCGTGGGCGGGCCGCCGGAACCGGCGAAGACCACCTCGATGGCGAGCATCACCCGGGACAGCTCACCGCCGGACGCGCCCTTCTGCAACGGCAGCGCCGGCGCGCCCGGGTGCGCCAGCAGCCGCAGCTCCACCTCGTCGGCGCCGTCCGCGCCGACGCCGGTCTCGACGCCGTTGACCGGCAGGCTCGGCTCGGACCGGCCCGCCGGGCGCGGCAGCACCGCCACCTCGATCCGGGCGTGCGGCATCGCCAGCCCGGCCAGCTCGACCGTCACCTCCTCGGCGAAGCGCACCGCCGCCTCCCGCCGGGACGCCGACACCCGCCCGGCCAGGTCGGCCACCTCACCGGCGAGCCGGGTCGCCTCGCGGTCCAGCTCGTCCAGCAGCTCGTCGGAGGTGTCCAGATCGGACAGCCGCGTGCGGGCCCGCTCGGCCCACGCCACCACACCGTCGACGTCGTCGGCGTACTTGCGGGTGAGCGCGCGCAGCGCGGCCCGCCGCTCGTACACGGTCTGCAGGCGGGCCGGGTCGGCGTCCAGCGCGGCCAGGTAGGCCGACAGCTCCGCGGCCACGTCGGTGACGAGCGTGGCCGCCTCCTCCAGCCGGGCGGCCAGCTCACCCAGCGCCGGGTCGGTGCCGGCCTGCGCCTCCAGCGTGCGCCGCGCGGTGCCGAGCAACACCGTCGCGTCCGGCGTCTCGTCGGTCGCCTCGACGCCGCCGGCCACGCACTGCTGCGCCACCTGCGCGGCGGTACGCAACCCCTCGGCGTGCTCCAGCCGCTGCGCCTCGGCCTTCAGCTCGTCGTCCTCCCCCGGCTGCGGATCGACCCGGGTGATCTCGTCCAGGCCCAGCCGCAGCAGGTCGGCCTCCTGGTTGCGCTCGCGGGCGTTACGCCGCCGGTCGGCCAGGTCGTCGACGACGGTGCGCCACCGGGCGTACGTCTCGCGCAGCGCGTCGAGCAGCTTCTCGTGCTCCGGCCCGGCGAACCGGTCGAGCGAGGCGCGCTGCTCGGCCGGGCGCAGCAGCCGCAGCTGGTCGGACTGGCCGTGCACGGCCAGCACCTGCTCGCCGACCTCGCCGAGCGTGGACACCGGCATGGCCCGCCCGCCCAGGTGCGCGCGGGAGCGCCCCTCGATGGTGACGGTGCGGCTGAGCAGCAGCGAGCCGTCCTCGTCGGGCTCGCCACCGGCGTCGAGGATGCGGGCGTGCACCGCCTCGGCCACCCGTCCGCTCAGGCGAAGCCGGCCCTCCACCGCCGCGCGGCCCGGCTGGGCGCGCACCCGGCCGGCGTCGGCACGGCCCCCGAAGAGCAGGCCGAGGCCGGTCACCACCATGGTCTTGCCGGCGCCGGTCTCGCCGGTGATGACGTTCATCCCCGCGGCCAGCGGCAGCGTGGTGTCCTCGATGACGCCCAGTCCGGTGATGCGCAGCTCTTCCAGCACAGCACCCGACAGTAGCCCCGCCGTGTGACAGTTGACCAGCCGGCAGGGCGAGCCGCGGGCACCCGTACAGTTCAGCCCCGTGCTGGAGGAGATCGGCCTGACCCCGGACGAGGAGGAGCTCTACCGCAGCCTGGTACGGGCGAACACGGCCCGGGCCGGTGAGCTCGCGCAGCGGCTGGGACGACCCCGCGCGGAGGTCGTCGCCCGGCTGGACGCCTTGCGGGACAAGGGTCTCGTGCTGCCGACCGGCCCGGAACCGGACGCGCCGCTGCGGCCGCTCGCGCCGGACGTGCCGCTCGGCGAGGCGCTGCTGCGCCGCCAGTCGGCGCTGGAGGAGGCCCGTGCCGCCGTCAGCCGGCTCGCCGAGGACTACCGGGCCGGGATGCGCCGCCACGACGCCGCGCACCTGGTCGAGGTGGTCACCGGCGCGCGGGCACTACGGGAACGGCTGCGCGAGCTGCAGAACGGCGCGCGCGAGGAGGTGCTCTGGTTCTGCCGGGCGAACCCGCTGGCGATGCCCGGCCCGGAGAACGTCGAGGAGTTCGACGCGCTGGCCCGTGGGGTGCGGTACCGGGCCATCTACGAACGGGCGATGCTGCTGGAGCCGGGCGCGCTCGCCGACGTGGAGCGGGGCGTACACGCCGGGGAGCAGGCTCGGGTGCTGGACCGGCTGCCGGTGCGACTGGCCGTGGTGGACGGTCGTACCGCGGTCTGCCCGCTGGTGCCCGACCGTGACGGCGGGGAGCCGACCGCCGCGGTGATCGGCCGCAGCCAGCTGCTGGACGCGCTGCTGGCGCTGTTCGAGAGCCACTGGCTGATGGCGACGCCGCTCGGCACGCCCGCCGACCGGGCCGGCACCGGCTACCAGCCCGACGGCGACGAGGCGCGGCTGCTGTCGCTGTTCGTCGCCGGGGTGCCGGACAAGTCGATCGCGTCACAGCTCGGGGTGAGCCGGCGTACCGTGCAGCGGCGGCTGGCCGACCTGATGGCCGCCGCCGGTGTGGACACCCGGCCCGGGCTGGCGTTCCAGGCCGCGCGGCGCGGCTGGATCTGACCGGGGCCGGGGCGGGACGGCCCCAGGACCGCCCCGCCCCGGCGTCTCACCGCAGCCCGTACGCGTCGATCACGGTCTGCGTCACGGTGCTGCCGGCACGGTCCCGCGCCGAGACGCGCAGCGACACCGTGCCGCGCCCGGCCGGCACCTCGGCGGTGAACCGGGTGCCGGAGCCGCGTACCGGCGCCGTGCGCCAGGTGCGTCCGCCGTCGAACGACACCTCGGCGCGTACCGTCGTGCCGGCCGGCGCGGGCAGCCCGGCCGGGTGGCGCAGCGTCAGCCCGACGGTGTGCTTCCGCCTGCCGGGCACCTCGCCGCGCAGGTCAGCCGGCACCCGGTAGTCGACCTGGAGCAGCGGCAGCGGCCGGGCCGCGTCACCGGACGGGCGGGCCGAGGTGAACTCCCACGCCGTCTCGGTACGGGTCGCCCACCGCCACTGGGCCGACGACCGGGCCGTGGTCACGTCGAGGCGGTAGCGGGCCGGACCGGCAGTGGCCGGCACCGGCGCCCAGCCGGCGGACAGGTCGGCGATCTGCCGGCCGTCCCGGCTGACCCGGCGGGTCACCGTGTCCTGCTCCTCCGACCGGTTGTCCACGCCGGCGTGACCGTCGGCGTCGACGAACTCGGCCACGCGCAGGTCGAGCGTGTCAGCGGTCCGGCTCGGCGCGGCCGCACCGGCCGCCACGGCGGGGCGCACCAGCGGCGTGTGCCACGACTCGGTGGTCCGGTCGGTGGCCGCGTAGCGCCGGGGCCGGTCGGACAGGCCGCCGGTCAGCGTCCCCATGCTGGAGAACATCAGCCGGTGCAGCACCCGGTGCTGCCACCACGAGTCACCGGAGCTGACGTACTCCCGCCGGGTCGTCCCGGTACGCACCATCCGCTGGTCGTCGTTCCAGGAGAACTCCTGCCAGGGCCGCCACCCGAACCGCTGCTCGGTGGCCCAGTCCAGGCCGCCGGTGTCGCCGTAGCGCGCGGTCACCTCGGCCGTGTTGGCGGCGGTGACCCGGTGGAGGATCCGCTCCGGCACCCGGCCCTTCGACACCTGGAACACGTCGTAGAGGTAAGGGCTGTCCACGGTGAGCGTCAGGTCGATGCGGGCCCGGCCGGTACGCGCCGCCGCGAGCAGCCGCTGCCCGTCGTCGTACGCCACCGCCAGCGCCGGTGCCGGGAGCCGCTCCCCGGTCGGGCGCCACACCGTCCACGCGCTCTGGTCCGCCGGCCGCACGATCAGCACCGCCTCCGCACCGGCCGCCGCCGCGGCGGCCACCTGCTCCTCCTCGGACCGGTCGGCGGACGCGGTGAGCAGCGCCGCCGCGCCCCGCACCCCGGCCAGCTCACCTGGTGCGCCGGTGCCGGCGGCGACCAGACGCAGCCGCTGCCGCCCGGCCGGGGCCGGCGACTGGCCCATCAGGTTGACGTCCAGCGCGCCGGACACGCCGCTGACGTCGATGTCGACCATCGGCGCGACGAGCTGCCAGCGCGAGGAGAACTCGAACTCGCCGTGGCGTACCTGCCGGGTCGGGGTGACGTTGAGCTGCTGCACGGTGCTGAACGTCATCACGCCGTGGTCGACCTGCCGGCCGTTGCCGAACACCCGGTGCTGGTAGAAGCTCAGCACGGCCCGCTGCTCGGAGGGCCTCGGCGTCTCGATCCGTACCGGCGTGCCGCGCCGCGGGTCGAGCACCACCGTGAGGTCCCGGTCCACTGTCAGTTCCGGGTCGGTGACCAGGGTGAGCTGCTCGTCCAGCGGCGCGCCGTGCTCGATCAGCGCGTGCAGCAGGTACGGGCCCTCCTCCACCTGGACCTGCCACTCGTCGCCGCCGCCGAGCCAGCCCATCGCGTCCGACTCCGGGTGCTCACCGAACAGCGTCACCACCGGCGACGATCCGGGCCGCCCGGCCGGGTCCAGCGCGCGCAGCGTCACGGTGTGCTGCGGGCCGCTGAGCGTGAGCCCGACCGCGGTACGCACCGTCACACCGTCCGCGCCGGTGGCCACCAGCCAGCCGCCGTGCGGACCCCGGTCCAGCCGGGCCGGGTCGGCGCGCAGCGGCACGTCCACGCCGCCGCCGGCCGGCACGGTCACCGTGGCGGCGTCGAGCGTCAGGCCGTCGGTCTCGGCCGCGCCGCTGTCCAGGTTGCGCAGCTCCAGCGCCAGCCGCAGCGTCTGCGCGGCGGCGGTGCCGTTGACGTAGCGCACCGTCCGGGTCGCGGCCGGCCCGCCCGTGGTCAGCCGGCCGAAGTCGGCGGTGGCCGTGCCGTACACCCGCTGGCGCAGCGCGCGGGCCACGTCGACCCGCCCGGCGCCCTGCTCGAACACCGTCGCGCCGGCGCTCGGCCGGGTGGTGCTGACCAGCGCGTCCTTGAGCTGCGCAGCGGTCCATCCGGGATGCTCCTGCGCCAGGACGGCCGCCGCGCCCGCGACGTGCGGCGTGGCCATCGAGGTGCCCGAGGCGCGGGTGTAGGCGTCGTCCACAGGCGTACCCATTGTGGTGCCGGCGGCGCGGGCCGCGACGATGCCGACGCCCGGCGCGGTGATCTCCGGCTTCAGGCCGTTGTCGCCCAGGCGCGGGCCGCGGCTGGAGAAGTCGGCGAGCACGTCGTCGCGGTCGACCGCGCCGACGGTGAGCGCGGCGGTGGCCGCGCCGGGCGAGCCGACGCTGCGCGGCTCACCGTCGTTGCCGGCGGCGATCACGAACAGCGCGCCGGTTTCGGCGGTCAGGTCGTTCACGGCCTGGCTCATCGGGTCGGTGCCGTCGGTGGGCGCGCCGCCGAGGCTCATGCTGACCACCTTCGCGCCGGAGCGCGCGGCCCACTCCATGCCGGCGATGATGCCGGAGTCGTAGCCGGAGCCGGAGTCGTCGAGCACCTTGCCGACCAGCAGCCGCGCGCCCGGCGCGACGCCCTTGCGCAGCCCCGCGGAGCGCGCGCCGCTGCCGGCGACGGTGGCCGCCACGTGGGTGCCGTGGCCGTGGCCGTCCCGGGCGCTGCCGCCGCCGGTGAAGTCACGCGCCTCGGCGATCCGGCCGGCCAGGTCGGGATGCTCGGCGTCGACGCCGGTGTCGAGCACCGCGACCCGCACCCCGGCGCCGTCGCGTCCGGCCGCCCACGCGGCGGGCGCGCCGATCTGCGGGACGCTGTGCTCCAGCGCCACCCGGGCCCGCCCGTCGAGCCAGACGCGCTCCACGCCCGCGCCGAGCCGGACCGGTCCGGCGCCTGCGGCGCGGGCCTGCGGCGCCTGTCGCAGCGACGTCCACAGCGCGCCCAGGTCGTTCTTGTCGACGCGCAGCGCGGCGCCGTTGATGCTGGACAGCGGACGGGACTCGGCGGCGACGGCGAGGGGGCGCACCCGCCCGGCGGCGGGTTCCCGGTAGCGCACGATCAGCGGCAGCGCCGTGAGGCCCGCGTCGCCGTAGCCCTGCTCGGCCAGTTCCTGCACGTCGAACAGGTCCGGGTCGAGCACGCCCGCCGACACGTACGGCACGACGTCGGCGGGGAGCACCCGCAGCCCGCCGTCGGCCTGCGTGGTCTGGAAGACGATCCGGTCACGGCCCGGCCCGGGGTGGACGGTGGCGGCGATCCGGCCCGGCGCGGCCTGGACCAGCTCGACCTGGTCGCCGGTGATCAGCGTGACGCGGGCGGGCGGCGCGCCCGGGGCGGATGTGCCCGGGGGCGGGCCGGCGGGCCGGGCGGGCGGTACGGCGGACGCCGGTACGGCGAGCCCGACCACCAACGCCCCGGCCGCGCCGGCGGCGAGCCAGCGGGGGAACCGGTGCATGTGACGCTCCTCTACTCCGAGGCCGGCCTCGTGAGGCCCGGCGATCGGAGTCTGCGACGGCGTCCGCCGCCGGGTCACCGGGTACGGGCCGCCGCACCGGCGACATGTCGCCAGGTGGACACGCGCACGACGGAGTGGAGGCCGGGACGCCGGAGACCGCGTCGCCCAGCTCGCGTGCCGCCGCTTCCTCCGGCGGCGGCCCTGCGACCTGTCGGCCCGGCCGGGGTCGACACCCGACCGGACACGGCGTGCCGGTCCGCCCGCCGCGGCCGGCTACGACGCTCCGGCGTCCCGACCGTCGCGGCCCCGACCACCCCCTGGCCGAGCCCCGCGACGCTGGGCCGCATCCGGGAAGCGGCGGGCCTCACCGCCGCGCCCGGACTCACCTCTTCGCGGCCCGTACGCCCACCGTAACGCGCGCGGGGGCCGGGACCGGTGGGCCGAACGGAGAATTCCGCTGAGCCGCTGGTCAGCGACGGTTGCCCCGCCAGCCCTGGACGGGAAGGTCGAACTTGGCCACCAGCCGGTCGGTGAACGGTCGGGCCCGCAGCCGCACGATGCGCACCGGCAGCGTGCCCCGGCGCACCGTCACCCGGGCACCGGGCGGCAGGTCGTAGACGCGCCGCCCGTCGCAGCACAGCACGGCCAGTGTGGTGAACGGGTCGACGGTGATGACGAACGTCGACGTCGGCGCGGTCACCAGCGGGCGGCTGAACAACGCGTGCGCGCTGATCGGCACCAGCAGCAGCGCCTCCACCTCGGGCCAGACCACCGGCCCGCCGCCGGAGAACGCGTACGCCGTCGAGCCGGTCGGGGTCGCGCAGATCACGCCGTCGCAGCCGTACCGGGACAGCGGCCGGCCGTCCACGTCGACGAGCAACTCCAGCATCTGGGCGCGTTCGCCCTTCTCCACGCTGATCTCGTTGAGCGCCCACGACTCGATGGTCGGCCCGCCCTCGAACTCGGCGGTGACGTCGAGGGTGAGCCGTTCGTCCACCGTGTAGTTGCGGTCGACGACGTCACGCACGGCGGTGTCCAGGTCGTCGATCTCCGCCTCGGCGAGGAAGCCGACCTTGCCCAGGTTGATGCCGAGCAACGGCACCTTGGCCGGGCGGGCCAGCTCGGCGGCGCGCAGGAACGTGCCGTCCCCGCCGAGCGCGAACACGATCTCGGCGCCCTCGGCGGCCTCCGGGCCGGTCACCGGCACCACGCCCGGCAGGTCCAGGTCGTCGGCCTCCTCGGCCACCACCCGCACCTCGAACCCGGCGGCGATCAGGTCGGCGGCCACCGCCCGGGCGTGCTCGGTGCTGCGTCGACGGCCGGTGTGCGTGACCAGCAGCGCGGTACGGCTCACCCGGACACCTCCTCGGTCGTGGCCGCCGTCGCGGCGGCGCCCTGCGGACCGGCGGCCACCACCGCGCGGACCCGCTCCGGATCCGCGGCGGGCGCGTCCCCGCGCAACCATACGAAGAACTCGACGTTGCCGCTCGGCCCGGGCAGCGGGCTGGCCGCCACGTCGGCCAGGCCGAGGCCGAGCCCGGCGGCCGCCGCGGCCACGTCCAGCACCGCCTCGGCGCGCAGCGCCGGATCGCGGACCACACCGCCGGCGCCGACGCGCTCCTTGCCGACCTCGAACTGCGGCTTGACCATCAGCGCCAGGTCACCGCCGGGCCCGGTGCACGCCGCAAGCGCCGGCAGCACCAGCCGCAGCGAGATGAACGACAGGTCGGCCACCGTCAGGTCGACCGGGCCGCCGATCGCCTCCGGCGTGAGGGTACGCACGTTCGTGCGCTCGAACACCCGCACCCGCTCGTCGGTACGCAGCGACCAGGCGAGCTGCCCGTAGCCGACGTCCACGGCGACCACCTCGGCGGCACCGGCGCGCAGCAGCACGTCGGTGAAACCGCCAGTCGACGCGCCCGCGTCCAGGCAGCGCCGGCCGGTGACGGTCAGCCCGCCGGGGGCGAACGCGGCGAGCGCGCCGGCCAGCTTGTGGCCGCCCCGGGAGACGTACTCGTCGGCCGGATCCTCGCCGGTGACCAGCAGCGGATCGGCCGGGTCGACCATCGCCGCGGGCTTGCGCGCCCGCACTCCGCGCAGCTGGACGCGACCGGCCTCCACCAGCGCGGCGGCCTGTTCCCGGGAGCGGGCCAGCCCGCGCCGGACCAGTTCGGCGTCCAGCCGGGTACGACGAGCCATCAGGTGTGTCTCCGCCTCTGCTCAGGCCTGGTCGATGGTGGCGAGGGTCTCGCGCAGCGTCTCGTACGCCGCCTCGTACTGGGCGATCTGGTCGGCCGGGGCGAGCGCCTCGGCGTTGGCCATGCCGAGCACCGCGGCGTCCACCGCCGGGTGGCTCGCCTCGCCGGCCTCCTCGACCGGCGCGGGGCGTACCCCCGGGGGCGGTCCGGGCCGCGGACCCGGCGGCGGGCCAGGCCGGGGCGCGGTCACGAGCCGGCCGCCCGGCGCCCGGTGGCCTTCTTCGCCGGTGCGGTTTCCGGGGTACGGGAGACCGTGGCCGGAGGCTTCTTCGCGATCGTCTTCTTCGCCACCGTCTTCTTCGCCACCGCCTTCGTCGGCGTCGTCGCGGGGGCCTTTGCCGGCGTCGTCGCCGGGGCCTTGGCCGGGGTCTCGGCGGCGGGCGACGCGGTGTTCGGCTGCCCGGCCTCCGACGGCCCGGTCTTCGGTGCGGTCGCACCGGACGGCGCGGCGGCTGTCCCGGCCGGTGTTGCGGCGGCGGGCTCGGACGCTCCGGCGGGCGGGGTGTCGCCCGGGCCGAGGTGGCCGCGCGCCTCGCGCAGCTGCCGCTCCAGGTCGTGCACCCGGCGGGTCAGCTCGGCGACCTCGTCGGCGGTGGCCAGGCCGACCGCGCCAAGTGCCCGGTCCACCTCGAAGCGGACCAGCTTGGTCAGCGACTCCCGGTTCGCCAGGCCGGTCGCGACCAGTTCCTCGGCGAGCGTCTGGATCTGGGCGGCGGTCGCACCGCCCTGGCCGACGACGCGCATGACCGCGTCCTGTGCCTTCTTCCGGGGCGCCTCCGTCAGGCCCATGGCCAGCTCTAGGTAGGCGCGCCACGCGTCCTGCATGCCTGAGTCCTTCCGCGGGGCGAGGTGTGCAGGTGCCACGCTACCGGGCACCCCGGACCCCCCATTGCGGTACGGTGCCGGGAAACGGCGTGGTTCGTGGTGAGGAGACGATGTGGCCAGCGTGGACGAGTGCCGGCAGGCGTTGCAGGACCTGGCCGCGCGGCTGGACCGCAACGCCGAGGCACAGGGACGCATCGACCTCGACCGCACGCTGGCCTGCCGGATCACCGACCTCGGCACCGCGTTCCACGGGCGGCTGGAGGGCGGCCGGCTGGTCGACCTGGCCGACGGCGACGACCCGAAGGCGAAGATCGCGCTGAGCACCGGCAGCGACGACCTCGTCGCGCTGGTGCACGGCCGGCTCGACGTCATGGCGGCGGTGGCCTCCCGCCGGGTGTCGATCAAGGCGAACCCGTTCGACCTGATGAAGCTCCGCAAGCTGCTCTGAGCGGCCCGGCGCCTCAGCCGTCGAGACCGAACGCGGCGAGGGCCTCCTCCGCCGCCGGGGACTGCGCCCGCACGCGCGGCCCGGCCCCCGTCGACCAGGCCACCGCGCAGAGCGCCGCGAGGGCCTCCAGTGGCGGTCCCGAACCGTCGAGCACGAGGTCCGCGCCGGCTTCCGTCACCGACCAGCCGCCGTCTGCAGTCCGGCCCGGCACCGCCACCACGGCGGCCGGGTCGAACAGGCCCGCCAGGTCGAACGAGACGTACGCGGGGCGGCGCTCCTCGGGTGCGGCCAGCAGCTCGGCGGCGTCGCTGACCCCGGTGAGCACCAGCAGGCTGTCCAGCCCGGCCCGGCGGGCGCCTTCGATGTCGGTGTCCAGCCGGTCGCCCACCACGAGCGTGCATCCGGTCCCGGCGCGCCGCGCGGCGGTGGTGAACAGCGCCGGCTCCGGCTTGCCCACCACCACGTCGGGGTCGCGGCCGAGCGCGGTCCGCAGCACCGCGACGAGCGAGCCGTTACCCGGCAGCGGGCCGCGCGGGCTGGGCAGCGTGCGGTCGGTGTTGGTGGCGTACCAGGGCGCGCCCGCCCGTACCGCCAGGGACGCCTCGGCCAGGTCGGACCAGCCGACCTGCGGGCCGTAGCCCTGCGCAACAGCGGCGGGCTCCTCGTCGGCGGTGGCGACCGGCCGCAGGCCCACCGCGCGCAGCTCGGCGCGCAGCGCCTCCGCGCCGACCACGAGCACCGGCGCGCCCTCGGGCAGCCGGTCGCGGAGCAGTTCGGCGGTGGCCGCCGCTGAGGTGAGCACCTCCGCCGGCCGGGCCGCGACGCCCATGCCGGTGAGCAGGTCGGCCACCTCGCTGGAGCGGCGGGAGGCGTTGTTCGTCGCGTACGCGACCGCGCGCCCCTCGGCGTGCAGCCGGCTGACCGCCTCGACCGCGCCGGGGATGGGCCGGTCGATCAGGTAGATCACGCCGTCCAGGTCGAAGACGACGAGCGAGTACGCGTCGACGAGCCGCCCCGCCCCGGCGCAGTCGGGTTCTCCCCGATCCGCGCCGGAGGCGGTGTCACCGGCGTACCCGGTCATCGGCGGTCCGCCGCCTCGCCCTCGCCGGCCGCCCGCGCCTGGGTGACCTCGTCGGCCGGGCTGCCGGCGGCCGGTTCCTCGGTCGTGTCGGCGGCGGCCGGGGTGCCGGCGGCGAGCGAGCCGGCCTCGGTGTCGGTCAGCTCGTCGTCGGCCAGGTCGCCTGCGTCCCGGTCCCGGTAGCCGGCCCGGGCCGCGTCACCGCCGTCGCCGCTCAGCCGAGCGTCGTCATCGTCGTCGTCATCGTCATCGTCATCGTCGTCGTCGTCATCGTCGTCGTCGTCATCGTCGTCGTCGTCGTCGTCGTCATCGTCATCGTCATCGTCGTCGTCGTCATCGTCGTCGTCATCGTCGTCGTCATCGTCGTCGTCATCGTCGTCGTCGTCATCGTCGTCGTCATCGTCGTCGTCATCGTCGTCGTCATCGTCGTCGTCATCGTCGTCGTCATCGTCGCCCTCGGCCGACGCCTCGGACGTGTCCGCGTCGTCCTCCGGCTCGTCGTCGCCCTCGATGACCACGCCGTCCAGCTCCAGCAGCCGCTCCGCGGCGTCCGTCTCCCCCTCGGAGTCGACGTCGGCGGCCCGGGAGAACCACTCTCGTGCCTCCTCGCGCCGGTCGACCGCCAGCAGGGCGTCCGCGTACGCGTAGCGCAGCCGCGCCGCCCACGGCTCGGTCGAGTCGCCGGTCAGCTCGCGGACCTGGAGCATCGCCACCGCGGCGTCCTTCTGCCCGAGGTCACCGCGCGCCCCGGCGGCCACGATCAGCAGCTCGATCGCGACAGCCTGGTCGAGCTTGTCCCGGTCCGCGCCGCGGAACAGGTCGATGGCCCGCTCCGGCCGGCCCAGCGCCCGCTCGCAGTCGGCCAGCACGGCCAGGTGGCTCTGCAGGCCGCTCATCCGGTGGTACGTCCGCAGCTCGGCGATGGCGGTCTGCCACTCACCCGCGTGGTACGCGGCCAGCCCGACGGCCTCCCGCACGGCGGCGATCCGCGAGGCGAGCCGGCGGGCCGCCATGGCGTGCGCCAGCGCCAGCGCCGGGTCCTCGTCGATCAGCAGACCGGTCGCGACCAGGTGCCGGGCGACAGTCTCCGCGACCGGCTTGGCGAGGGAGAGCAGCTCCGCCCGGACGGCCGAGTCGAGGTCGCTCGCGACCACGTCGTCGGGCAGCTCCGGCGCCTCACCGGTACGCCCCTCGCCGCGCTCGTCCTGGCGCTCCCGCTGCGGACCGTAGGTGCCACGGCGGTCGTCGCCGCCCGGCCGGTCGCCGTAGCCACGGCGCTCACCGTCCCGCTCGCCCCGGAAGCCACCCGGCCGCCGGTCGTCACGTCGGTCGTCGCGGCGGAAGCCACGGTCGCGGTCGCCACCGCGGAACCCGCCGTCGCGGCGCTCGCCACCGGCATAGCTCTCCCGGCGGTCGCCGCCCTGGTAGCCGCCCTCACGGCGGTCACCGCTACGGAAGCCACCCTCACGGGCGCCGCCCTCGCGACGATCGCCGCCGCGGAAGCCACCCTCACGGTCGCCACCACGGAAGCCACCCTCGCGGGCGCCGCCTTCACGACGGTCACCGCCACGGAAGCCACCCTCACGGGCGCCGCCTTCACGACGATCGCCGCCACGGAAACCACCCTCACGGTCGCCACCACGGAAACCGCCCTCACGACGGTCAC
>NZ_JALJRJ010000030.1:0-69174 GCF_024519755.1 Micromonospora sp. Mcm103 | reverse complement strand
CCCGGTTGGGGCATCTGATCTTGGTCGATTGCTGTCTTACCGGGAGCCTCGTCCTGCATGGACACGGGCCTCCCGAACCACCCGTGACCTGCACCGTCACGATGAAAATGGCTCCTCGGTCACGCGGCGGCCCGCCGACTGCTCCCCGCGCACGCGGGGGTGATCCGGTGGGCGACGTCGAGTGGAACGAGAAAGACAACTGCTCCCCGCGCATGCGGGGGTGATCCGTCGCCCTGGATCTTCGCCTTCTTGCCGTCGTCCTGCTCCCCGCGCACGCGGGGGTGATCCGGGCAGCGTTCTCGGGGAGGCCGGGCCGGTCGCCTGCTCCCCGCGCACGCGGGGGGTGATCCCTGATCGACGGTCAGCCGGTCCTGCTCGGACGGCTGCTCCCCGCGCACGCGGGGGTGATCCTCCGGCGTCCAGCTCGTCCACGGGGACGGTCTCCTGCTCCCCGCCCACGCGGGGGTGATCCGGCGCTGAGTATCGACCCGATCGATGTGAAGGCCTGCTCCCCGCGCACGCGGGGGTGATCTGCTGCTCCGCGAAGAGGGCCTGGTCGAGGTGGCCTGCTCCCCGCGCACGCGGGGATGATCCCAGTGCGCCGCAGCCGACGCAGTTGCGGTGCCCCTGCTCCCCGCGCACGCGGGGGTGATCCTGGAGCTGGTTCCACACGGCGTCGGTGAGGCAGCTGCTCCCCGCGCACGCGGGGGTGATCCCCATTGACCACTGCGAAGCGCTTCCCCGATCACCTGCTCCCCGCGCACGCGGGGGTGATCCTCCCTTACCCTGACAGGTGGGGCAGATGGCCGACTGCTCCCCGCGCACGCGGGGGTGATCCGCCGACCGGTGTAACGGGTGCCGCGCAGGACAGCTGCTCCCCGCGCACACCCGGAGGGATCCGCCCATTAGTCCGAGCGCAAATTGCCTATCTGCTTCCCCTGTAAGCAGGGGTGATTCCTCGCCCGCGGTTAAATCAAGATCCCGACGATTCCGTTTCGTTAGTCGCCGTAGCTGCGCGGCCGCGCCGGCCAAACCGACGGCGCTTGGCCGCCTTGCTCCAACCTCCCACGGCTGCTGGATTGATCACCGGTACCGCGGGTCGGCGCATGAGTGTCACGCCCTCCGCATCTACCGGCGTCCAGTGATAGTCGTGCGCGACGAACGACAGTCGCTGCTCGCCTCGCACTTGGAACACCATCAGGGCACGCCCGGCACCCGCCATTTCGGTCACCCGATTCCACAACCTGTTCCGTACGCGGGCGCTGATGTGCCCGACGTACACGCCGGCTGAGAGTTCGAAGAGCCACTGCGTCAGGTGGCCTCGAAGTCCGGGTGGACATGACGTGAGGATGATGACCGTCATCAGAAGTCGACCTCACCCGTGTTGGCGTAGTTGCGCCCTGCGGCCAGCTCGATTCCGCTTCCGTCCCACAGTCGGAGATCCTCCGCCTCTTCTTCGACCTCGCCGCCGCCCTGCTGTTGAAGGAGCAGCATGCGGATGTCGCGTACGCATCGCGCGAGAATGGCCCCGTCATGCACTCGGTCGCGTACTGCACGACGGGTGTCTGATCCGATGTCGGTCGAGTCGCCGGCTACGACGTCGAAGGCCACAGGGATCGTGACCTCGGCCTTGTACAGGTCAGCGATGTCGTAGACGAAGGCCCGCTCGTGCCCCGTGTGCACGAAGCCGAGACCAGGCGCGGCGCCGAGCGCGACGATGACGGCGTGAACGATTCCGTAAAGGCAGGCATGCGCGGCTGACAGGGCTTGGTTGATCGGGTCGCCGCTGTCGAAGTCCTCCCGGTCGTATTCACGTTGGCGCCAAGCTACTCCTGTACGCTCGGCCTGCTCCCTGTACATGCGGCGGACTCGTGCGCCCTCCTTGCCTCGCAACTGTTGCAGGGTCAGGCGTGTGGTGTCTTCGCCCGGGAACCGCATCGCGTACATGGTGCGTGCGACGGCCAACCGCCGATCTCGACGGCTAACTGCAGCAGCTTGCGCCACAAGTAGCCTGCTGGATGCTGCCAGTGATCGTCCGTGGGCGTAGTAACGCACCCCTCGCTCCCCAACCCAGATGGCGGTGGCGCCGTGATCGGCGAGCAAGGCAATGGCCTGATGGGTGACGCTGGTGCCCGGTCCGAGGAGCAGCACGCCGATCGAGGCCGCGGGGATGTGGACGATCCCTTGGTCGTTGGTAGCGGTAATGGCATTGCTGTCACGGTGAATGACGCTGCGTTCAAGGTAGAGGAAGCTGATCCGGTCCTCGGCTCGAGTCAAGTCGGCAATCTCGGCAGGCGGTACCCCTGGGATTTTCATGGACGAGCCGAATCAGCCGGCGGGAGCCAGGGTCAGGAGGCCGCAACCGTACGCCTTGCCGTGGCCAATGCCACCGCACAGCGCGCGGCGGAAGGCCTCCGCGTCGGCGACCTGGAGGATGCCGTCATACGTCACGGTGGCCAGGGTGACCTTGGTAAGGCCGCGCTTGAAGTTCAGCGTCTGGCTGTGGTGCAACCGCAGGTTGGGGCGTCCGTTCTGTTGCGTAGCGACGCGGAATCCGCGGTCGGCTGCTCGGCTCATCAGCCAATTGACCTGGTCCTCCTCTCGCAAGCGGCCGAAGCGCTGAGTCTCCTTGGAGTCCGCGGTCTTACGCCCGCTGTGGACCGGGTTGGCGGTGAGCCGGAACGCCCAGTCCTGGCCGGGGCGTAGTGAGTCGAGCAGTCCGCCGTAGTCGCGGGTGACCCACGTGTCGGTCGTCGGCCAGCCGGCCTGCTCGACAAGGTGGGTCAGATCGGGCCGACCGGGGCTGGTGATGTAGAGGTAGACCATCATGGAGGCCGCGGTGTCGAGCCGCCACAGGGTGCGGGCGCCATCCCGCTCGTAATCCTCGGGAGCAGCAAACGCGGCGCGGACAGCGGCGTGCATGGCGTGGGGTGATCCGAGCAGCTTGCGTGCGCCGCGTCGAGCGGGGTTGATCTGGAACCGGGTCAGAAACATGGTCAGCCTCCCAGCAGGCTCAGCGGATCGTGCTCGGGGACGGCGGCCCGTTCTGTGAGGTCGTTCCTGACGTCGACGTGTCGGCGAATCACCGACCGCCAGGTGTGCTGGCGGTGAGCAGGGTCGAAGCTGACGGGCTCATCGGGGACGGTCTCGCTTATCGGTTCACCCGCTCGCGCGTCGCGGATGATCTCCAGTCGCACGGTCCGGGCAGCCCGGCGCTGATACCACTGCGAGGCGAGCCAGGGCCGCTCCGCCAAAGCGTCGTCGAGGGTCACGTCGTGCACACCGAGACTGATGGGGCCGTCCGGTGGACATGACCGGCGGCCCAGGTAGAGGGGGAAGTGTGGTCGAGCGAGCGCTTCCGCGAGGCCCGACAGAAGCGCCTGCTCCCCCGCGACCGCGGCGAGGAAAACCGCATCGGATAGATAGAAGCGGTAGGTCAGCGGCGCGCTGTGCCGGCCATCCAGCGAACGGGCCGTCTGGAAGTCCCGCAGGATCTGCCCGGGCTGGTCGAGGCGTACCCCGAACTCCAGACCCAGCAGCTCGGTGAGCGGCTCCGTGCGGCGGATGCCTTTCGCGGCGGCGAGCAGGCCGAGTACACCGCTCTTGGTCGGGGCGACCTCGGTGCCGCGGCGAGCGAAGCGGCTGGACGAGCCCCACGACTGGAGCGGGCCGGCCAGCCTCATCAGAAGTACGCTCATGCTGGCTGTCCGAGCGCCAGGTCGACCTGCTCCCCTACTCCGGCGACCAACTCGCTGAAGCTGACCGCCTTGCCGAGGTCGGCCAGCACAGCGGTCTGCTCCCCGACCTGGGTGACCCAGCTGGCGACCGGCCGTTCCCCGTAGGCCTGCTCGACGGCGATGGTGTGCTTCGCCAATGCGGCCGCGGCCAGCTCGACCCGACCGGCGGCGTGCGTTTCCCGTACCGGCGTCTCGAAGGCGCCGACGAGGTTGACCGGCTGTGTGTCGCGCATCCGTACGAGGACCGCGTCGGGGAGCGTCCGGTGAGCGAACGTGTTCTGTTTGCCCGTCGGCATGCTACGGGCGAAGGCGACCAGGAATGCCTCCACCGCGGCACGGGTGGCGGCTGCGTCGCCCAACGTCCGATGCAGTGCGTCGACGTCGACGGTCGCGTACCGGTACAGCGTGGAGGAGTTGAACTCGATGGTGCCGATCATGCCGGCACCGGTCTCGGCGGCATCGGCCTTACGGTCGTCGACGGCGGTGAAATAGTCGAACTCGTTGTCGACGGCGTGAACGCTGATGGCGTGGGAGAGCTGGCACGCCGCGTCGACGTTGATGTCCGTCATGTCGGCGACCATCCGGCCGAACATGGCGATGTCAACGGAGTGGTCGGTCCTGGCCAACTCCTTGAATCGCCCCTTGTCCAGAGGTGTGCCGGCGGCCGAGGCCTCCAGCGCGGCGGAAGCGAGGTTGTCCAGCTGTCGGTGGCTCAGGAAGAGCAGGTAGCTGGACTCGATGTCCTTGATCTCGCCCTTCTTCTTGTCGAGCTTGGCCAGCCCTGCCGCGACGAAGACCTCGGCGGCCAGGGCCGTGGCTGCTTCGTCGGAAAGGTTCGGGTCGAGGGCCTTGATCCGAGCTGCCAGCGACTCACCCACCCGCTTGGTACGTTCACCGAGTTGCGAGCGGTCGAGCAGGTTGGCAAAGGCCAGCCGGATGGCTCGCTTCCATGCCTGGCTGGAAACCCGTGCGCGCCGTACGCCTCCGTAGACGGCGGTCTTCGGCGAGCCGGTGTCGTCACGGTTCAGGTTGCTCGGAGGCACGGTCTGCAGCGCGTAGACGTCGATGATGGTGCGGCTCATGACAGGTTCTCCTCGGAAGTGTCGGTAGAGGCGTCAGCGTTGGTGGCGGGCCTGGTGCGGAAGAACTCGCGACCCCAGACGGCCTGGATCCTGGCTTGACCACCGGGTCGCAGCAGGGTCCGTAGGTCGTCGGCGAGCAGCCCGTAGTCGAGGGGGATCTGGTGTTCTCGCAGCATGGTGATCAGACTGCGCAGGTGATAGATGCTCTCGTGGTAGGTGCTGGCGGTGCCGAGCGCGGCGAAGCGGCGACGTACGCCTTCGGGACCTCCGGATACGCGTACGAGGTCGGCCAGGCTCCGGCCCAGGCCTCGCCCGTCGACGTGCATTCGCTCCCGGCGTGACTGCTGGTGCAGTGCGTACAGGGTCACCGCGTCGTGCACGGCTTGTTCCGTGTCGGCAGGCTGCGCATCGTCGTCCGGCCGGCGACCCAGTAGG
The DNA here is from genome assembly GCF_024519755.1 of Micromonospora sp. Mcm103. Classification (NCBI taxonomy): domain Bacteria; kingdom Bacillati; phylum Actinomycetota; class Actinomycetes; order Micromonosporales; family Micromonosporaceae; genus Micromonospora; species Micromonospora sp. Mcm103. The sequence goes on along the minus strand of NZ_JALJRJ010000030.1, from coordinate 63,920 downwards.
TGCTCCGGCACCTGCAGGTATCGCTCAAGGGTGAAGTCGAAGCCCGGTGGGCGTCCCATGCCGCGCCGTAGCCGGGCGAGTGCGCTGACCGCTTCCGGCTGTGTCGCGTCGCGAAACAGCCGCGCTTGGAGGGCGCCGACCGCTCGGGCGACGTGTTCTCCGAGGTCGGTACGTCGGCGAGTCCAGGACCTGGCTGGCGCGCTGGCGGTTGGCTGCTGGTCGACTGTGGTCATGCTGCCTCCTCCTGCTTCTGCTGGGGCGCTTCGGCCGCCATCGGTAGCGCCTTGGCGAGGCCTGCGCGGAACCATGCGTCGGCCTGGGAACTGGAGTAGTGGACTTCTCTGCCAGCACGATCCGTGCCGACGCGGCCGATCCATGCCGCAGGTCCGGCTGCGGCTACAAGCTCGGCGCCGATACGGCCGATGGCACGGCGGACGAGGCGCTGCCAGGCGGTGCGTTCGGTCACTGGGTCGCTGTCAGGGCCTAGTCCCGCCAACCATCCTCGGAAGGTGCGATCCAGCTCTGCGTAGGCGCGCTCCGATGCCCGCGCGGACTCGCCGCCGTCCTGGTCCCTACTACCAGCGGCTCGGGCGAGGTTGTCCGCGAGCCGTCGCAGCGTGTTAACGGCCGCCTCCGCGTCGGCAGCGGCGTCCACTGCAGTTGCGCGAAGTGCGGAGTGTTCAACCAGCAGCAGCACATTCATCGTCAGCGCGTCGCTGAACACCTCGTCCACGACCGCCTGCTGGGTGCCATAGGTGACGCTGGTGGCGCGCGTCCGTACCTGGAAATCCGACTCCACTACTCCAGTGACTGTCAGCCGGGCCAGTCGCTGGAGCACCATCGGCGAGAGCCGCTGCGGCGGGTCAGCGCCCGGCGAGGGCGGCGCCGGCAGCAGCGTCTGCAGACCCCGCCATAATGCTCTGCCGTGGTCATGGGGCCGAGGGAGGTAGATCGGGAGTCGCTTCTGTTCGCGCTCCTTAGGCGCGCTGCGTCCCCACACGCTCATCGGCTCCAGCAGGTGCCGGTCCTGCCACTCCAGGCGGTCCCCGTTGGAGATCATCGCGCCGGTTATGCCGAGGACGTCGCCGAAGAGCCGGATCCGTCGTGACTGCCAGGTATAGAGGCTGAGCAACCCGAACGGTCCGCGAGTTGCGTCGGCCTCTTCGGCGCACGTCTGTGGGGCGCGCTCCCAGACCGGGGCGTCCCGCTCGTCAGCCCGCTGCCATCCAGGCGCCACTGGGAGCAGGTTCAGCAGAAGGGTCTCTGCGAGAGTTGCACCCTCTAGATAGACGGCACCCAACCCGCCAAGCGTGGCTACCCCGATCGGATAGCCTCGCCCACCCTTGACCCGAGGATCTCCCACGGCTCCGGTCTTGATTCCGGACGGATCGTAGGCCTGGCAGTGCACCAGCCAGCGGGCTGCCTCGGCCGGTGAAATCGACGCCATGCCCGCACCCGCGCGGGTAGTCAGGAACTGCATGCCGTTGGGCACGTCGGCGATGAGGCGCTCCAGCCCGCATGCGCCGTCCTTGGAGGCGCGCAGATCGGCGACCTGATAGAACGGATGTTCCGGGTGCAGAAGATCGAACCGGTCCCGGAACTCTCCGAGGTAGTCACGGACATCCGCGACCGGTAGCCGCCGGTCTCGCCATAGTGCCAACCATGCAGCCTCGCTGGGAGGGCCATCGGTGGCTCTGTGCAAGATCGCCAATGCCAGTCGCAGAATCGCGAACGTCTGCGTGGGAAGCTCACAGGCGATCACGCGGACCTCGCCGGCTTGGTCGAACAACTCCTGCAGCGACAGCTCCCGGCAACGGCCTTCGTCGTCCAATACCGGGATCCACGCTTCGTGTGTTAGCGAGAATCCCGCAAGAGGTGGAGCAGCGTTCGTATTCATCCGTCTCCTTGCCGATAAGAGCGATCTCAGGTGCCAGAGCGGACGACCCGCAGCCCTTCGTCCGCGCTGTACTCCAGGTCGAAACCGGCCACGGTGGCCCTGCCATCGATGTCCACGTCGAGCACGAGTTCGCCGGCGAGCCAGTGGTTGTCCTGCCAGGCGCTGACGTCGGTGCGTCGCTCCAGGTCGGCGATGACCTCATCGATCACGTCGTTGGCAGTCATCGTGCGAGGCAGCGGCAGGGTGCAGCGAGCGATCAGACGGGGTATCGGCCATCGTGGGACGCTGGCGGTTGGCACGGGTACACCACCTCCGTCGATCCATGGCGGAAGGATTAGTCCCTCCGAGGTCCGCACCAGAAGGAGGACTTCGAGCGACTCGGCGTCACTGTCGCGGACATGCCCCTGAGCCATCCGGTCGTCGGCACCGGCGACGCCACCGGAGATCCAGCTGATCAGAGAAACTCCAGGCTCGGCGACGCTGGCCAGCCGGAAGCCGTCAGCCTTGAGCTCCTTGGCGGCGATCTCGTCACGCTGTTTCGCTTCGGCCTCGGCCATCGCGGGCTGCCAGGATGGCGGCCCGACCGGTTGAGGACCGTAGGCAGCTTGGGTGAGAGGGGCGATGTCCGCCGGGAGCCGCAGCCGTAGGCCGTCGAGGTACGGCACGAGCACGGCGGCACTGCGCAGCAGTGCGGCTGGCTGATAGACACGGCGGGAGCCGTTGACCGGCTGCGGCGGCTCGGTGAGCCAGTCAGCTCCGGCGATCCAGCATTCCGGTTTCCTGAGGCGGGTAGGTCGGTCGCCGCGCGGATGGCGGTGCAGCCGGCCGATGCGCTGCAGCACCAGGTCGATCGGGGCGAGATCGGTGACGAGGAGATCGAAGTCGATGTCGAGGGACTGTTCGGCGACCTGGCTGGCGACCACGACGTGGCGTCGTGGCCGTTGCGCGCTACCTGGCGGACCGAATGTGTCGCGTAGCCACCGGTCCTTCGCGGCGCGGTCGACGGCCATGAACCGGGAGTGCGCCACCGATACCGAGGTGTCCGGTCCGAGCGCCGCGCGCAGAGCAGCGGCGGTCTCCTGAACCCGCGCAACGGTGTTGCGGACGATCAGGGCGCAGCCGCCGTCGGCCAGACGGTCGCGAAGCAACTCCACCATCGTCGGCAGATCGTCGGCCAGTGGACGGACCGTGATCTCGATGCTGCGTCCGGACTCAGGGCAGCTGACCGCGGTGGCGCCTCGCGCCTCCGTTGAGGTGGTGACGAGGGGATAGCGCAGATCGTTGCGGAGGACCGCGTACCGGTCGATGCGTGGCTTGCCTCGGTCACGCCAGCCGGGCGGCGGCTCAGGCCCGAGCCGTCCCCGGTCATAGGCCGCCATCAGCTCAGCACGGCGGTGGGCGGGCAGGGTCGCGGAGAGCACGACGACCGGTGCACCGTAGGCGCCGAGCCATTCCAGAGCGCGGTCCAGGAACTGACTCATGAAGACGTCGTAGGCGTGTGCCTCGTCGATGACGACGACCTTGCCTGCCAGTCCGAGGTGTCGCAGCACGAGGTGTTTGCCGCGCAGCGCGGCGAAAAGCAACTGATCGATGGTGCCCACGACGAAGCTGGACAGGAGAGTCCGCTTCGGTCCAGCCAGCCAACTGTGCACGCCGATGGCGGCACCACCGACGTCCTCCGCGATGCCGCTTGGCAGCGATGTGGCGCGGAGTCGGTCGTAGTCCGGGTTGAGCGCCGCCTTGCCGTGGGCCAACCGCACATCACGGTCTCCGCGGTCGGCGTGCGCGTCGGGTAGGCGGCGTAGCCAGGACAGCATCCGACCGAACATGGCGTCGCTGGTGGCCCGGGTGGGCAGCGCCAGGTAGCAGCCGGAGGCTCCGGTCCGCCTGGCGAGGATTTCGACCGCGGCGAGGGCTGCTTCGGTCTTGCCCTCTCCCATCGCCGCTTCAACGATCATCATCCCAGGGGCGGGCATAGTCGCGGCGAGCTCAGCGACGGTGCGCTGGACAGGGCGAGGGGTGGCCCCCACAGGCAGCTCGAACCGCACCTTGAACAGGTCGTCCAACCGCGCCGGCGCCGCGGCCGGAAGCCAGGGTACGGGGAGGTCCAGCAGGTGCCAGCCGCTTTGCAGCCGGTCGGCGTCGGAGCCGTCGAGCAGGTAGGGAAAGAATTCCTCGTTGCTGGCGATCCAGTCGGCGACGATGACGATGCCGGTGAGCGCGGCTTGTGCGGGCTGCGACAGTGGCACCGCGTCCCAGGAGACGATCCGATCGGCTGCCGCACAGCGCTCGGTCATCCAGGCGAGCAACTCTTCCTGCGTCTGTTCCCACGCTTGGTCTCCGAGCAGGTGCCGACGCATTTGAACGTCGCGGAGACCTTCGTCGGTGGGCGGGGCGCCGTGGTGACCTCCGACGACGACGGCGTACGGGTGCGGGTCGGTCAGGCCCTGTCGGCCCAGCCAGTCGGCCAGAATGACGTGCCCCGCGGTAGCGTGCGGGGCGTACCTGCGATCGGAACGGATCAGATCCCGGTCGTAGTCGAGCCCTCGGTCACGCATGCGCTGCACCAGAGCGGGTGCCTGGATGGCGAAAGCGGGCGTGGCTTTACCGATGTCGTGCACGCCGGCGAGCCAGACGGCCAGGGTACGGGCATCGCGGTCGCCGTCGGGCAGTTCGTCGGCGATACGGCGGCGTACCGCAGGGCTGAGCCAGTGGTCCCACAGCCGGCCCGCCACATCGGCGGAGTCGGCGAGATGCCGCCAAAGCGGAAGCCATCCGACCGGCGACGTGCCCTTGCGGTCGGTCTTTCCCCAGACCGCCCGGGCGGCGTCGCCCAGCTTCGGTCCGTGCGAGCCGGTGTGGAGGTTCATCGTTGCTCCGGCAGGAGTGAGCTGGGATGGCCGCTGTGCGACAGGTAGAGCACGTCGCGGGCCCGGGTCAGCGCAACGAACAGCAGGCACCGCTCGCGCTGCAGGTCCTGCTTGTGGGCGTGCGGATCTTCAGTCAGCGGCGTCACCGCGTGAGGCGCGGGAAGGGCGCCCTCGTCCAGTCCGACGACTGCCAGGCACTGGAACTCGAGACCCTTCATGCGATGCATGGTGGCGACCCGGACTCCGTCTGTTCCGCGCTTCTCGTCGGCCACGGGGATATAGGCCTCCCGTAGCGTCCTGCTGATGACGGTGACCATCTGTCCGGTACGGGCGGCGACGCCGATCGCGTGGGGTTCGACGCCATGGTCGAGCCAGGTACCCACCTGCTCGATCAGCGCCTCGCGCTCGTCCTCCCGGCTCACGCACGCCTTCACGGTGGGCGCGCCGCCGCGAGTCACGGAGCGGTAGCCGCGCAGCGTGTCGTCCTCGCCGTCGAGGCCGATGGCCGCCTCGCCGTTGAGAACCCGGACCGACAGGTCCAGGATCTCGTGCGTGGTTCGGTAGTTGACGTTGAGCCTGCGAGTCCGGCCTCGGACGTGGATGCCGAGCTGCGCCAGCGACACGTGGCTGTCGTAGATCCTTTGGTATGGGTCGGCGAGCAGGAACAGGTCGTTGGGGCCAGGTGCAACGAGAGCACGTAGCAGGCGCCACTGAGCCGGATGAAGGTCCTGCCCCTCGTCCACGACGATGTGTCGATACGGCGTGGGTGACTGGCTGGCCATCACGGCTGCGTCGTCGGCGAGCTGTGTGTGGGTGCGCAGCCGCCGCCTGGCCAGTTCGCGTACGACTGACTCGATGGCGGTCCATACCTGCTCCCGCTGCGCCGCGCGGAGCCCTTCCCCACGCCCTCGACGTGGGGCGTCACGGTAGGCCGTCATGCTGTTCAGCTGCTGCGCCAGCACCACCTGCTCCCACTCTCGTCGGAGGAAGGCGCCGCTGAACGTGGTCGTCCGGCCGGACCGGTTGAGGTAGGTGGGGCCGGCTTTCGCCGCCGCTTCCCAAAGACCGTCGAGCACTTCGTTCTCGACAATGTTGATCTTCTTGTCTCCTCGGGTGGCGATCTCGTACGCCAGCCTGTCGACGCTGATCACGTCAATGCGCGCGCGCACGGTCGGGTCTTCGGTCAGACGGTGCAGCTGCCGGCTGAGGGCGTCGGCGAGCGCCCTGGTGAAGGTGGTCAGCAGCACCTTCGTACCGTCGCCGGGCAGGCGTTGCGCGAGGAAGACCGCCCGGTGCAGGCCGGTGACGGTCTTACCCGTGCCGGCGCTGCCGGTGACCAGCGCCGGACCGCTGTAGGCCTCGCGGAAGGCGACGTCGCGCTGGGTGGGGTGCAGAAAGGTGCGCCACACGTCGAACGGATGAGCCAGAATGGCGGCCAACTCCACCGGCCCGGAGACGAACGCGATTCGCTCGGGTGTACGGCGGGCAGCTGCCAGCAGATCCTCGGTGTCCACGCCGCTGACGATCCGGTCGGCCAACTCGATCCAGACATCCTGGACAGTCAGTCCGCTGGCAAGACCGCGTAGGACATCGGCCTGCACGTCAGGAAGCCGCCCGGCCAGGCTCTCGAGTTGCCGGTCGGTGGTGATGAGCCGCAGCAGCGGGATAAGGTCTTCGTCCACGCCGAGTCGTGTCAGGTCCGCGATCGAGACGTCGACGAACAGGCCCTTGCCGGGGTCTTCGTGCGAGGTCGTGCGGGCGAACTCCTCGATGCCCGCCTGATCGCGCATCTCCAGGACGCCGATCGCCTGGTTGACGGTGAAGCGTCGGCTCACGGCGAAGGCGATCGCGTCATCGTGCGGCAGGACGTTCAGCAGCGCGTAGCGTTGCGCGCCGAGAGCGACCACGACTCCGCGATAGAACTGATCGATGCGGATCGTACGGATGTTTGGGTCTCGTGCCCCGGTGAGCTTCTCCAGGTGCATCCCGGCGTGGGTGTGCTGCGCGAACTTTCCGATGGCCGCGTCGACGGCGCGCTGCACGCGGCGATCGAGTTTGGCGTATGCGGGGAGAAAACCCCTGTCGATGGCCAACTCAGCCATATCGTTTCTCCCCCGGTATGGATCGGCGAACAGGATTCAGTGCACCCCTGCAGCCGCCCGTGACCTGAGCAGGCGACCGCGGCTCGCCGGGAGAGACATCCATCCGGCTCACACTCGTCGCCAGTAGAGCACTTGTGAAGTGCGTTTGCAAGCGTCTGTCTTGTAGCCGACGCTCACGGTGATGTCGCTAGTCCGCTGGAGTGTGGACGGCGGCTATGCTGACGAACGTGGTGGCGGGCGAGTGCCTCAAGGGTCGGTACGCGGTAAGCCGGTATCCGTTGGCGCACAAGGGGATGGGCGAGGTCTGGCCAGCCCGTGACGCCTTATTGGACCGTCCGGTGATCGTCAAGGTCGTCGGTGCCCTGGAAGCGGACCTGGTGCGTCGCTTTCGCCGAGAGGCGCTTCTGACCGCCCGGCTCGACCACCCTGGCATACCCGCCATCTACGACATCGGCGAGCACGACGGCCGGCCCTTCGTGGTTCTCCAAAGGATCAATGGCATCACACTGTCGGACCTGGTCGCCGAGCACGGCCCACTCCCGATCGCGTGGGTAGCTGCCATTGGCGCCCAGATCAGCAGCGTCTTGCTTGCCGCGCAGCGCATCGATCTAGTTCATCGGGACATCAAGCCGAGCAACGTCATGCTGGACCGCAGTGGCGCCGTCAAGGTCCTCGACTTCGGCCTGGCCGTGATGCGAGATGACGAGCGATACTCGCGTATCACGCAGTCGGGCCAGAGCCTCGGCACCATCGGCTACATGGCTCCGGAGCAGGTCACCAACAGCCCTGTCGACCATCGCACCGATCTGTACGGGTTGGGCGCTACGTTGTTCGACGTGCTCACGGGCCGGGCGCCCTTCGACGGCCTCACCACCATGACCACGGTCCATCGCCAGCTGGGGGACCCCCCGCCGCGGGCGACCGAGTTCCGCGCCGACGTTCCGGCCGAGCTCGACGACCTGATCTACTCGCTGATGGCGGTCAGTCCGCACGATCGGCCGACGAGCGCGGCCGAGACGTACCGCGCGCTCGTAGTGCTGGCCGACAACCTTCCACCTCTGCCCGGAGTCGTCACCGACGGCATCGATCCCGTACGCGCCTACGCTGCCGTCCTCGGCCAGTCGACAACTTCGACGGCGGCGCCCGCGGGACCGCTGGCCGATGAGAGCGAATGGGACGCCGACCTGGCCAAGCAGCAGGCTGAGCGCCTCCAGGAGACCGGGGAACACCGCGCCGCCGCTCGAGCGTGGCGACAACTCGCCGACGATGTCGCACAGCGGCACGGTGACGGCCACGAGTTGGTCCTCGACTTCCGGCGCCGCGCCGCGCTGGCCCATGTTCCCCTCGGCGAACACGACCGAGCGCGCCGGCAGTTGGAGAAGCTACTTCAGGACCGCCTCCGCGTGGCCGCGTCCGACGACGCGATCGTTGCGGAGCTGCGCCAAGAGATCGCACAGCTCGGCAACATCAAGACGGCTACTGGTTCCCGATCAGGATCGGCCGGCGGCCGGGGTCGCTGAACGCCGACGGCAGCAGAGCTGCCTTCTGCTCGGGAAATCGGGCCCCTTGGTAGTGGAATATCTGTGCGCAGTTCTGCCCTCGCGTCTCTGTCGTCATGGCACGCCGGGCGAGCGCCGAGTACATCGACGCGTGCTTCATCCAGGCCGCCTCCTCCCCGTGACGGTCGAAGCCGCGACCGCTGGCCGCATGCCCGAACGCGTCGTGGACCGCGCGGAACATGTCGTTCTCCCCGTCGCTGAGGTAGGGGTGCGAGTTGCCGCTCGCCGCGCTCGCCCACACTCTCAACCGACGCCGCCGCAGGTCGGCTGCCATGGCCTCGGCGCACGTGTACGGATCATCGTCGACGACGCGCACGGCCAATCCGAGGCCGCCGAACTCGACTCGGCCGACCAGGAAGTGATATTGACGCACTGTCTCTCGGCAGAACGCGGCGTAAGACTTGAAGGCACGCTCTTCACACGTCGGCGCCGCCATGTACGCCTGGGCCACAGCACGACCGACGTCCGGGTCAAGACGAACCCGCGCAAGCGTATCGATAGAGATGGCGGCGCGACCACCGTAGCGATGCGCGCCAGCCAGCAGGTATTCCACTGGCGGGAAGCATGTCGAAGCGACTGACGAGACGGCTGCGAACAAAGGTGTTCATGGTCCTCCTCAAGTAGACGGTGAATGTAGCGGTAGGGCTGGTCAGCGGGCTGAGATGAGCTCCGAGATCGAGGGCTCGACGGTGCGTTCCGGCGACGCCATCCGCTGCTCCAGACGGATCGACTCGCCGAGCATGCGGATCTCGGAGACCCGGCGGTCCTGGTACAGCTTGGCGAACTTTCCGACGGTCGTGCTGCGTCCGCGACGTGGCATTGGGTCCTCCCACGAACCTGGATGGATGTAATCAAACATGGAGCAAAGTAGCGGCTGTGAACGCGATACACAAGCCCTGCCCGCATGGTAGCGTTCACGTGTGACAACACAGGCTGACCCGCTCCGCGGACAGACCACCCTGACCGCCAGCGGCATCGCACGGCTCGCCAACGTCGGCCGTGCGGCGGTCAGCAATTGGCGCCGCAGGTACGCCGACTTCCCGGCCCCCATCGGCGGCACCCCGAGCAGCCCGTCCTTCGACGCACATGAGGTCGAGCAGTGGCTGCTCCAGCACGGACGACTACACCAGGCGGATGCCGGAGAACGGGCCTGGCAACACATCGAGAGCTACCAGCCGGCGGCGGAGATGACCGACGCGCTCGCCATCGCCGGCGCCTATCTCCTCGTGCGCCGGCAGGGCGAATCGGCGGAGGAAGCACTGCCTGACCCGAAGCGCCTCGTCGCCCGCCTACGTGCCCTGGACAAGAACCTCGCCGACGCCATCGACCAAGGTCTACCCGCAAAGTGGACACCACAACTTGCCGCCGTACTGGAAGCCGTGCGGCAATTCGCCACGGAGCAGGCTCCGGAAGCAGCCTTCGAATATCTGCACAACCGGTATGTCACTTCTGCCAACTCGATGTCCGGACTGGCTGGCACCCCCGACAGCGTCGCCGAGGTCATGCTTGCGCTCACCGGCTCCGGCGCCCGGATCTTCGACTTCACCAGCGGCACCGGGTCGCTCCTGCGCATGGCTGCCGACAAGGCGCTGCGAGCAGGCAACGACGTACGTTGTTACGCGCAGGAGATCAAGCCTCAATACGCGCTGATCACGCTTCTCCGTCTCTGGTTCGTCCAACTACGCGCTCAACAGGCGGGGATCCCCAGTGGTCCACCGGTGGTGCATGTGGGCGACAGTCTGCTCGCAGACGCGTTCACCGATCTGCGAGCCGACGTCGTGGTAGCCAACTTTCCGTTCGGCATCCACGACTGGGGCCATGATCGGCTCGCCTACGATCCTCGCTGGGTCTACGGGCTACCTCCGCGCACCGAGCCCGAACTAGCCTGGGTCCAGCACGCATTGGCCCACCTCTCACCCGGCGGCACCGCCGTCGTACTCATGCCACCTGCCGCTGCGTCGCGTCCCGCCGGGCGCCGCGTCCGTGCCGAGCTCATCCGCCGCGGGGCTCTTCGCGCCGTTGTCGCCCTACCAGCCGGCCTCATGCCGCCGACCGCCATCGGTCTGCACATCTGGGTCCTCACGCAACCCGATGCTCATCTGCCACCAACCGGCGGTCTTCTGGTCGTCGACACCACAGCCGCACTGCCCGACCGCACCCTCCTCAACACCGTGGAGCCGGCCTGGCATGCGTACCTGTCAGGTGAGCATGTCGACGAACCGGGGGTGTGCCGCACCGTACCCGTCATCGAAACGCTTGACGATCAAGTCGACCTGACGCCCCAGCGTTACCTGCCACGCGCCAGCACGCTGCCGACCGATCCAAACGAGATCATCCGCCGGATCGAAGGCTTCGAACGGCTGCTGGGTGAACTGCGAGACCACCTGCCCCCGGTACGAGGTGCGCAGGTCGCACCGTTACGCGCTGCGCCGCACGCCGACATTGCCGATCTGATCCGCTCGGGCAGTATCTCCGTGTTTCGCGCGACCAGCCGCCGACAAGCCAGTCATAGCGCCGTCACCTCCTCGGTGCTCACCGCCGCCGACATCATCAGCGGAAGCCCCGCAAGTGGATCAACAAGCCGTGACGCCGACGACGCATCGCCACTGGTTCACGCCGGCGACATACTCATGCCAGCCATCGGCACGAAGGTGCATGCACGGGTCGCCACGACAGAGCAGATCGGCGCGGCACTGGGCCCAGGGGTTCAGCTCGTACGCGTCGACAACGCCCGCTTCGACCCCTGGTTCATCGCGGGTGTTCTGTCCCTTACAGACAACGTGCGGGTCGCCGGCCGAGCCTCCACCGGCTCGGTGCGCATCGACGTGAAGCGCCTAGCCATCCCGGTGCTTCCTTTGGCCCAGCAGCAGGCATACGGCGAGGCATTCCGAAAGCTCGTCGACTTCCGTACGGCCCTTGAAGAGACTGCGAAGGCCGGAGCGGCACTGGCGCGGGAAGTGGGCGACAACCTCTTCGGCGGGAACCTCGAACTCCCCGACATCGAGGAGACCTGCCGATAGACAGCGGCTGCGCTCCAGAGGCCGCGGCGAACGGCTTCGCCGGCAGCTGCCGCAGTCCGACGTGTCCCAGAGTTCAGCACGCTGGTGCGACGGCTCCACACGTCACATCGCCCCCCTTGGCTAATCGGCAGCCCCTACCAGGACGTCAGCGCCTGGGCGCGCCCCCTGTTACCGCCAGTCGTCGTCGTGTCCGCCGCTCGCCCTGGGTCGGCCGAACCAACTACTCTATTGCGAGTACCGGCCTCCTATGGTCAGCCGGCGCCGAAAGGATGATCTTGCGGGCCCTTGTGAACGAAATCCGAGGAGTCGATCTTTAGCGCCGCAGGTCAAGTAGTCTGCTCCCCGCGCACGCGGGGGTGATCCGGACGAACAGATCGCCAGCCTGAAGGCGACGCTCTGCTCCCCGCGCACGCGGGGGTGATCCGCGCTCATCGACCTGGCCGACACCAAGGGCATCCTGCTCCCCGCGCACGCGGGGGTGATCCGTCATGGGTGTCGACAAGGAGTGGACGCTGGCCCTGCTCCCCGCGCACGCGGGGGTGATCCCCATGCCCGCGGAGGTGCGCGCGAGCCCGCGGCCTGCTCCCCGCGCACGCGGGGGTGATCCGGTGGCCGGTCGCCTGACTGTCCGCGTGCGCGACTGCTCCCCGCGCACGCGGGGGTGATCCCCGGGCCGTGTACCGCATCGTCGGCGCCGCCACCTGCTCCCCGCGCACGCGGGGGTGATCCGGTGCCCGCCGGCGGCAAGACCATCCCGTTCAACTGCTCCCCGCGCACGCGGGGGTGATCCGGCGTCGACCACGGCCTGGCCCGCACCGATGCCCTGCTCCCCGCGCACGCGGGGGTGATCCGTCCCCGGCGTCGACCTCGTCGCGCGGCTCATGCTGCTCCCCGCGCACGCGGGGGTGATCCGTGGGTGAAGCTCGTCCGCACCCTGCCGCCGGGCTGCTCCCCGCGCACGCGGGGGTGATCCAGGTCAACCATTCACAGCCAGCACTCAGAAAACCTGCTCCCCGCGCACGCGGGGGTGATCCCGTGGCGTGGGCGGGCACCCTGGCCGGTGACACCTGCTCCCCGCGCACGCGGGGGTGATCCCTTCCAGTTCTCGGGCACGATCTCGGCGAACGCCTGCTCCCCGCGCACGCGGGGGTGATCCCCCGACCACCCCGCCGGCCACGCCGATCGAGGTCTGCTCCCCGCGCACGCGGGGGTGATCCCGCCACGCACACGACGAACCCGCCCATGGCCGCCTGCTCCCCGCGCACGCGGGGGTGATCCGTGGGTGTGGAACAGGTGCGACGAGTCGCCGCTCTGCTCCCCGCGCACGCGGGGGTGATCCGTCGAGCCACGGCATGTAGGGCGCCCGGGCACCCTGCTCCCCGCGCACGCGGGGGTGATCCCGACTCCGCGTCCGGCTCCACAGGCTCGGAGAGCTGCTCCCCGCGCACGCGGGGGTGATCCGGACGCGGCCGGCGCGGGCAAGGGGGCGGCGCTCTGCTCCCCGCGCACGCGGGGGTGATCCCCGCCCGCAGCGGCAGCGGCCCGGCTCCCGGACCTGCTCCCCGCGCACGCGGGGGTGATCCGAACGGCGTGTCGGCCGGGGTGAGCAGGTGCAGCTGCTCCCCGCGCACGCGGGGGTGATCCCTCCTTGTACGCGCGGGCCCAGTTCACCGCGGCCTGCTCCCCGCGCACGCGGGGGTGATCCCGTCCAGGGCAATCGCTGGAACCCGCGCCGGATCTGCTCCCCGCGCACGCGGGGGTGATCCTCGAACATGATCAGGCCTCCTTGGTGGTCTGGTCTGCTCCCCGCGCACGCGGGGGTGATCCCGTGTCCGCTGCGGCTCGCGCCCTGGAGGTGCCCTGCTCCCCGCGCACGCGGGGGTGATCCCGCGATCCCGGCCAGCGCGGACAGGACCAGGAACTGCTCCCCGCGCACGCGGGGGTGATCCGAAGCCCGCCTCGGGGGAGTAGCGCACCCCGGACTGCTCCCCGCGCACGCGGGGGTGATCCCGCCTCCACCTGCACCACGTACCGGCCGGCGGACTGCTCCCCGCGCACGCGGGGGTGATCCCATGTACGACTGGATGGCCCGCCTAGTCGATGACTGCTCCCCGCGCACGCGGGGGTGATCCGCGACCGGGGTTCGCCGGGTCGGGGGTGACGGTCTGCTCCCCGCACACGCGGGGGTGATCCCATGCCGATGGTCTGCCGGTACGTCTCCTTGACCTGCTCCCCGCGCACGCGGGGGTGATCCTCCAGGTACGCCTGGACCGCCTTCCGCGGTCCCCTGCTCCCCGCGCACGCGGGGGTGATCCCGACCCGATGCGGATGCTCGACCCGACGGTGCTCTGCTCCCCGCGCACGCGGGGGTGATCCCCGGTCGAGCACGTCGGCCGTGCGCTCCAGCGCCTGCTCCCCACGCACGCGGGGGCGATCCGATCGTTCCGCCGTTCACGTTCACGTCCACCACCTGCTCCCCGCGCACGCGGGGGTGATCCTGACGGGGTGCTTCGCCGGCGAGCCGCAGGCGGCTGCTCCCCGCGCACGCGGGGGTGATCCGTCCAGCCCGGTGTACGTGCCGCCGGCGGTGGCCTGCTCCCCGCGCACGCGGGGGTGATCCCCGCGACGGCGCGTGGTCGACGCACCTGCCGACCTGCTCCCCGCGCACGCGGGGGTGCTCCCCCCTCCACAGCGGGGGTGAAGTAGCCGTTCGCCTGCTCCCCGCGCACGCGGGGGTGATCCCGGCAAGACGATCACCGCGGTCGAGGGGCAGATCCGCTCCCCGCGCACGCGGGGGTGATCCCGACAACCGCGGCCAGGCCTGGCCGGCCGTGCACTGCTCCCCGCGCACCCGGGGGTGATCCCTGCTCATCGAGCAGGAACAGGCCGGCCAGCGCCTGCTCCCCGCGCACGCGGGGGTGATCCCCCGTCCGAGACGGGGAACGCGGAGCGCCGCGACTGCTCCCCGCGCACACAGGGCTAAATCGTTCACCACGTCGAATTCTGTTCCTCCAAGATGCAGGTATTACACCAACAAGTCCAATGTGTTCCGGAAACTAGCGCTCAGGCTTTCAACGATCCGCTGCCCCTTGCCACTCGCTGCGAGTGAGGGACGTCCGATCACCCCGGACTCGGTGTAAGCGCCCATTCCAAGCGTGAGCAGGTGCGGATGCTCGGCGACGTGATCGCCCAGCTCGTAGCCGTCGCGCACAGTCTCCGGCGCCACGTGAAGCAGAATCGAGGTCTCAATCTCCCCGGCGTGCATGTCGTCATGCAGGGTGCTCACGATGCCGGCATGCTGGCATGCAGTCTCCCAGGCTGTCCGATTCGGAAATAGCGCGAGCTGAGGTCCGGTGACGTTGGCCTGCTGCACGATGTTCGAGAGCACGTAGTTCCCGCCGTGACCGTTCACGATCACGAGGCGCTCCACGCCCGAGCGCTGAAGCGACTCCCTCACATCGGTGATGATCGCGTCTAGGGTGCGTGCGGAGATGCTCACCGTTCCGGGCCAGGCGGCGTGCTCGTGTGAGCAGGAGATCGTGATCGGTGGGAGTAGCAGCAGATCGTAGCGATCAGCCACGGCTGCGGCGATCGCGCTGGCGACGATCGTGTCCGTGGCCAGCGGGAGGTGGGAACCATGCTGCTCAAAGCTGCCGACTGGCAGAACGGCTACTGATGCGGCGTGGCGGCCGGCCTCCGTGGTCGTTGCTGTGGTCCATAGGTTCACTGGCCCATTCTGCCGACTACTTGATCCGCAAGGGCAAGTCGGTCGCGGAAACGCTGCGACTCATCCGTCACTCGTCGAGACCTGAGCTCGTGCTCCACACGACTCAGCGCCTTGATCAGACGGATAGATCCGGCATCGAGTGCGATAGTGAGCGCCTGCTCGCCCTGGTCAGCAGCTTCATCCACTCGACCGAGGTTCGCGTAGCCGGTTGCGAGCCAGGCGCGGGCGAGCGCTTCGTCCTGCCGGTACGCGGATGGCCAGGCCCTCAGCACAGCTTCAAGAATAGCGATGGACTGCTTCGCCTGGCCCAGTATCAGATGACATTGCCCTTCGTACGCCAGCACGTAGGTGCGGGTGCAGTGCAGGCCGATGGTGTCTGGGTCGTCGAGACCGTCGGCAGCTCCTACCAGCGAATGCGCCTTCTGCAGCGCGGATTGGCAGCGCGCTCGTTGTCCAGCGAGCGCGGCGGCCTGGGCGGTTCGGACAGCGCACAGCGCCCGATCACGGGCTGTCGACTCCTTCCTGGCATCGGCGAACTCGGCGAGGGCGATAGCTTGGGCGCTGTCCCCTCTCTCGACAGCGCGCTGCGCCTGCCGCATGAGGACGTAGGTCGCCATCCTGCCGTCAGCCGCTTCTCGGGCCATCGATAGTGACTGCCGCAACCAGTACGCTGCATCCTGGCTGTCGCCGAGGTTGTCGGCGGTCCAGCTGGCGAACTCCGCCCACCGCGACTCGACCCGCAGCAGCTCCCGCAGGGTTTGCCCGGCTGAGCCCGCGCGATGCCTTCGGATGATGTTCAGCTCACCCCGAACGACGTCGTGGAGCCGACGTGGGCCGAACGCGTCGTGGGAAGCGGCGAGGATGCGGAGCATGCTCATCCAGTGCGGCACGATGGCGGGGTCAACAGGACTCGTCGACGTTCTTGCCACCGCGGTGGGCGCAGCATGCGTGTCGACGGCTTCGAGCTCCGCTTCCTCAGGCATGGGAGGCGGAGCCTGCTGTTGGCGCATCGCCTGGTCATAGAGGCTGAGCAGTGAGCCGGCTGCCCCGAGGAGCTCGTCGCAGCGCTGCCAGAACTCACGCGGCGCCCTCTGCCGGCCGGTTTCGACGTTCGCGATCGTGCTGCGGGCGTAGCCAGTCAGGGGTGCGAAGGAGTGCTGGTTGTAGCCGGCGGCGCGTCGAAGCTGCGCTAGCCGGACGCCCAGCGTCCGCCAACCGTCTACGTCGCTCATCGGCAGCTGGCACCCTTCTCCTCAGCGGTTGCGAATGTCGGCAGCAAGCGACGCTGCTCCTCGGTCGAGCTGGAACTCAACAGCCTGCCAGTAGCCTATGCGCTCCGGCCGCCAGCGAATGGCCCTTGATGTTCCCGCGCCCTCGTCCCGGATGACGACGAGCAGCGTGCGCGTTGTTGGTCGGATCGTGACGGATTTCAGGGGATCCCGTCACTGGGGTTGTCGGTAAGGGGGTCGGCGGATTCCGACAATCCTCCGACATTCTTTCCGTCGCTCAACGTGCCGATCGGCACGGCAGCCAGCCCTGAAGCGTCTCGCCGCAGGCGCGGTCGACTTCCAGGAGTAGGACCCTCCTGATCAGTAGACCGAGCATGTCAACGCAGTGTCGTAGATCCAATCCCGACCGTTCCCGACACCGATCCACCTTTCGTTGGCTGGTCAGGCACCAGCAAGTGCGGGACCGGCGCCTCTCCGGCGCTCGAATGGTCCCTGCACCCAGCAACCGAGGTGCGTAGTCGGAGCCGGGAGAGGCCCGGCCGCGCATCCCACGAGGAGGTGACGGAATGACGCGTATCAAATGGTTCGTCTCCGGGCAGGATCATCAGTCTTTCGCGCCTTTCGGCATCGCCAGCACGGCGATGCTCGCCCGGCTTCGCGACGAGCCGGACCACGAATGCAGCAGCAGGCGCCTGCTTCGGTCCGCGCTGCGCACCTCCGCCGCCTCGCTGCCCTGCCGCGACCCCGCCCCGTGACCGGCGCCGAGGAGAGCGACCGTCCCGTCAACCGCTTCGACGCGGCTCGCCGGACCGTGCTCGCCCACAAGGAGGGCGGAGCCTGCTTTCAGTGCCACGACGGCGTATGTCGCCAGAACGAGTGGGCGCTGGAGGAGCTGTCCCGTCATCCCGGTGGCCGTCGCCTCCTCGTACAGCTCCAGCTTCTCGACCCCGTAGACGACACGATTCAGGAAGGCCGGCCGCGGTGAATCCAGCCCTCGGCGCCGCTGACGAGCACGCCGCCCCGTATGTCCGTTCCGAGCCTGTCCCGGTCCCCCGTCCGGTGCCCGCCGGCGCCGCCTCCGAGCGGACCAACCGGATCGCGGACGAGTTCTTCTTCATGTGCCACGACGACCGGACCGGTCGCCCTCGGCTGTTCGACTCGGCGCTGGCGCACGGCCTGGCCGCTGGGCTGCTCGTCGAGCTCTACTACGGCGGGCGGATCACATTCGAGCGCGGGCACGTGCGCGTCACGGACATCCGGCCGCCGCAGGATTGGCTCCAGCACCTGGTCCTGGACCGGATCGCGGCCGAGCAGCAGCACACCGCGACCCGGGTGTGGCTGGCCTTCCTCGGCTCGTCCGCCTACGAGCAGGTCGCCCAGCGGATGTGGCAGTCGGGCCTGGTGCGGCCGCAGCAGGCGGGCCCCTTCTGGCGGCAACGGACCCTGTACGTGCCGACCGACATCAACACCGCGGCCTGGTCGTGGGCGCGGCTGTCCCAGCACCTGCGCAACGGCCGGAGCCTGAACGGCGTGGACCTCGCCCTGGCCGGCCTGGCGCTGCACACCCAGCTGGACACGACGCTGCTCGACGGCGCGTCGCCGGCGGTGCGCTCGCACCTTCGTCAGCTCGTCGAGCAGTCGTGGCCGCCGTTGCGTGACCTGCTCGCCGATCTCGGCAGCGTCGTCGGCGGGACGGTGCTGAGCCACCGCACCTCCTGACGGCAACACCCATCCACTCTTCGTGAAAGAGACCTGATGTCGCATTCGACTACTGACACTGTTTCCGAGGTTCTGGCGCGCGGCCGGCTCGGGATCCCCTCGGTGGTGTTCTTCGTCATCGCCGCCGCCGCGCCGCTGACGGTGGTCGCCGGCGGTGCGACCACCGGCTACGCGGTCACCGGCGTGGCGGGTATTCCGGTGGCGTACCTTGTCGTCGCCGCCGTGCTGGCGCTGTTCTCGGTCGGGTTCGTGGCCATGTCCCGACGGATCGTCAACGCCGGCGCGTTCTACACCTACGTCACCCGAGGGCTCGGCCGTCCGGCCGGTGTCGGCGCGGCAATGGTCGCGCTGGTGGCGTACAACGCGATGCAGATCGGCCTGTACGGCGGGTTCGGCGCGGTCCTCGCGACGTTCCTGCGCGACCAGTACGGCCTGCACGTCACCTGGTGGGTGCCGGCGCTGATCGGGTGGGCCGTGGTGGCCGTGCTCGGCGTGCTGCGCATCGACCTCAACGGCAAGGTCCTGGCGGTCATGCTCGTCGCCGAGTGCGCGGTCGCGCTGGTTTTCGACGCGGTGATGGTCGGGCACCCCGCCGGCGGGACGGTCACCTTCGACACCCTCGCCCCGTCGCACATCCTCACCGCGGGTATCGGAGCCGCACTGGTCACGGCCATCACGGGTTTCGTCGGCTTCGAGGGCACTGTGGTGTTCTCCGAGGAGACCCGTGACCCGCGCCGGACGGTCGCGCGGGCCACCTACATCGCGGTGGCCGCCACCGGCCTGCTCTACGGCCTGTCCGCCTGGGCGATGTCCGTCGCCACCGGCCCGGACAGGATCGTCGATGCGGCCCGCACCGACGGCACCGACCTCATCTTCAACCTCGTCTCACCGCACCTCGGGTCCAGCATCGTGACCGTCGGGCGGGTCCTGTTCATCACCAGCCTGTTCGCCGCGCTGCTGAGCTTCCACCACACCGTCGCCCGGTATCTGTTCGCTCTCGGCCGCGAGCGGGTCCTGCCCGGCGTACTGGGCCGGACCAGCCGCCGCACCGGCGCCCCGAAGGTCGGCTCGATCCTGCAGAGCGTCCTCGCGGTGATCGTCCTCATCGCCTACACCACTGCCGGCGCGGACCCGATCGTGCACCTGTTCTTCTGGGTCACGGTGACCGGTGGCCTCGGCGTCCTGATCCTCATGACCATCACCTCCGCCGCCGTGATCGGCTTCTTCGCCCGCATCGCCCACGGCGAAGGCTGGTGGCCGGCGTTCGTCGCGCCGCTGCTCGCCACGCTCACGCTGACCGGGTTCCTCGCCGCCACGCTACGAGAGTTCGACATCCTCCTCGGCGTCGACGCGCACTCACCGCTGCGCTGGCTCTTCCCGGCCACCTACGCCATCGCCGCCCTCGCCGGCACCGCCTGGGCGTTGGTCCTGCGCGCAACGCGGCCGCAGGTCTATGACGCCATCGGACTCGGCGCCGACAGCGCCACCGCGCCCCTGCGCCGCACCGACAGCTTCCGCCTGCCGGTCTGAACAAGGAGCTCACCATGACCGTCCCCAGCACCGGCGTGAGCATCCGTCGCGCCACTCCCGCCGACATCGACCCCTTGGTCTCCGTACTCGTCGACGCGTTCTTCGACGGGCCGGTCGCCGACTGGCTGGTCCCCGACCATGACGACCGTCGCGCCGTCTACCGCCGGTACTTCACCCTCGTCCTGCGTCACGGTCTCGCCCACGGCCACGTCGACACCACCACCGACCGGTCCGCCGTCGCGATCTGGTACGCCTGGCCCGTACCTCCACCCGCGGCGCCGCCGGAGCACCAGGCGGCGGTGGAAGCCGCCACCGGACCGTACGCGCCGAAGTTCACCCTCATCGAGGCCATGTTCGACGTGTTCCACCCCCGCGAACCGCACCACTACCTCGCGTACGTGGCGGTCAGCCCCGACCAACAGAGCTCCGGCGTCGGAACCGCCCTGCTCGACAGCTATCACCGCCGGCTCGACGCGCTGGGGCTGCCCGCCTACCTGGAGGCCAGCAACATGCGCAACCGCAGGCTGTACCTGCGGCTCGGCTACCGGGCTGGACCGCCGCTGATCCTGCCCATCAGCGGACCCACGATCTGGCGGATGTGGCGCGGGCCGGCCGGAGCCGCCGGCACGGCGGCGTTTCCCGACACCGAGCAACGACCACGTCGGCGAACCCAGCCGACTGCCGCTTCAAGCTCCGTCCGCATCGGGCGGTAGGGGTGACGCGTCACCGGGACGCGGCCACCCGGCACCACCTCGGGTCACCGCGGCCCGGGGAGATCTCGAGATGGGAGGAAGACATGTCCACCAGCACCGCGGAGCAGACCACGGCCACCGACGGCGGGGACTTCGACCTGGACGTCAGCCTGCTGGAGGTGGCGGACGTCGCCGGCCTGGTCAACCTGACCGACGACGGCTGCGGCAGCACCTGCACCGCCTGCACCACAAACGTCGCCTGACCGACGAACCCTCCCCCGAAAGGCCGGCCGGCGCGGCAACACGCCCCAATTCTCCGCGCCGGCCGGCACCCCGACCGACATCCACCCGAGGTGCAGCGTGCGCTCTCCCACAGGCTCTCCGGCATACCGGTCGACCGGTGCCGCGCTCGTCCGCGGGGCCGCCCACCCCGACATCGACCTGCCGCCGTGGCCCGACCTGACCGAACCACGCGACGCTCTCGTCCCCGGCTGGGTGGCATGGCTGCGGCAGGTGTGGACGAACGAGACCGTCGTGAACGCGATCAGCCACGCCAGCCCGGTACTCGCCGCGCAGGTCGCCAGGCTGTGCGCCGGCGAGGCCCTCACCGTCCGGGAGACCCGGCGGGTTATCCAGGCGGTCGTCCGCTACACGCAGCGCCTACGCGGCCGGCCGACCCCGTTCGGTCTCCTCGCCGGGGTGGCACCCGCCGTGTTCGGGTCACGCTCGCCCAGCCGGTGGGGCACCGCACACCAGGCCGTCGCCCGGGCGGGCGCCGCGTGGCTCGCCGACGTGATCACCCACCTGGAACGATGCCCGGACCTGGTCGCCCGGCTCCCGGTGGTCGCGAACAACACCATGACGGTACGCGACGACCGGCTCGTCCTGCCCTACCAGCCGGACGCCCGACCGCAGGGCACGACGGCTGTGGAGGTGTCGCTGCGGTACACCGCGCCGGTCCGCGCCGCGATCACCGCCGCCCACGCCCCGATCCGGGTGGAAGCACTGTCCGCGCAGCTGTGTGCCGCGTTCCCGCGCGCTGCACCGGCGACCGTTGAGGGGATGCTCGCCGAGCTGATCACCCGCGGCGCGCTGATCACCAGCCTGCGCGCGCCCGGCACGGAACCCGACGCCCTGGCGTACCTGCTGCTCCAGCTCGACGACGTCGATGCCGGCGGCATCGCGGCGGTCGCCGACCTGGTCCGCGCCCTGCGCGACATCCACATCGCGCTACGACGCCACCGCACCGCCCAAGGCGCGGACGGCCGCGAGGCCCGCGCCCAGGTGACCTCCCGGATGCGTGCCCTCGGCGTCTCCGTCCACGAGCCTCTCGCGGTGGATCTCCGGCTGGACGCGTCGGTCACGCTGCCCGATCAGGTGGCGCGGGAGGTGGAACGCGCCGCCCTGGCGTTGACCCGGCTCAGCGCCCACCCCTACGGCACCGCGGCCTGGCGCGCCTACCACCAGCGTTTCTACGAACGGTACGGGATCGGCTCGCTGGTGCCGGTACGCGACGTCGTCGACCCGGACAGCGGCATCGGCTTCCCCGACGGATACCCCGGCACCCCAGCAGACGAGCCACGATCACCCCTGTCCCGCCGCGACGAGCTGCTCCTCGCCCTCGCCCAGCGCGCCGCCCTGGACGGCGCGGACGAGGTGCTGCTCGACGAGGAGCTGATCGCAGAACTGGAGCTGGGGCCGCCACGGCTGCGGCTGCCGGCACACCTGGAGACGGGCGTCCGCGTGCACGCCGCCGGCGACGCCGACCTGGCGCGCGGCAGGTTCACCGTTGAGGTCACCTCCGTGTCGCGGGGCGCCGGGGGACTCACCGGCCGGTTCCTCAGCGTGTTGCGGGCGGTCGACGCGGCGAAGCTGGCCGCCGGCCTGACCGACCTGCCCACCGCCGATCACGACACGGTGCCCGCCCAGATGTCGTTCCCGCCGCTGGATCCCGCGACCGCCCACGTCACCCGCGCCATGCAGATCCTGCCCACTGTCATCAGCCTGGCCGAGCACCGGCGCCCGAACCGGTCGGTACTCACCGTCGACGACCTGGCGGTGGGCTGCGACGGCCGACGCATGTACCTCGCTGCACCCAACCAGGGCCACCGCTTCGAAGCCGTCGGCATGCACGCGCTCAACCTGCGCACCCACACCCCACCACTGGCCCGGTTCCTCATCGAACTCGGCCGCGCCCAGTGCGCCCAGGTCACCGCTTTCGACTGGGGCGCCGCCGCCCGGGCCAAGCTGCCGTTCCTTCCCCGCATCCGCTACGGGCGCGCGATCCTCGCCCCCGCCACCTGGCGGCTGGAAGCTATCGAGCTGCCCGACCGGCGGCAGCCCTGGTACGCCTGGGACGACGCCCTCGACCATTGGCGGGCACGCCGGCGCCTGCCCCGCCTGGTGCAGCTGGTTGAAGCCGACCGGCGTCTGCCGCTGGACCTCGACGAGTCCGCGCACCGCGTCCTGCTGCGCACTCACCTACTCGCCGCACCGCGAGCGGTCCTCGTGGAAGCACCAACCCCGCAGGACCTCGGCTGGTCCGGCGGCCGTCCGCATGAGGTCATCCTGACGCTGCACGCCACTGAGCGACCACCCTGGCCGCCCCTGCCCACACCGACGCCGGCCCGCGTCATCGGACGAGACCAAGGCCTGAGCCCTGCCGCCTCTCCGCTGCTGCTCGCCAAGCTCTACGGAGACGTCCGCCGACAAGACCTCCTTCTCGCCGAGCACCTACCCCGACTCCTCTCCGAGTGGGAGGTGCCGCCGGACTGGTGGTTCCTCCGGTTCCGCGACCCCGAACAGCACCTCCGCCTCCGCATCGCCCTGCCCGACCCGTCGGCATTCGGACCGGCCGCCGGACGTGTCAGCGCATGGGCCGACGACCTACGCCGACGTGGCCTGCTGCGGGAGATCCAGTACGCCACCTCCTACCCCGAGACCGGGCGGTGGGGATCCGGTGCGGCCATGCAGGCCGCCGAGGCGGTCTTCATCGCCGACTCCCACGCCGTCCTGACGCAGCTACGCCAGCCCGTCCGCCCGCGCCGACAGGCACTCGTCGCCGCGCAGATCGCCGCTATCCCCGTCGCCTACACCGGCAACGTCGACGCCGGCATGCGCTGGCTCATCGACCACATACCCCCGACCGCGCCGCAGCCGGTCGAGCGGCCGCTGTTCCACGAAGCCGTACGACTCGCCCACCCCGGCGACGACTGGGCCGCACTGCGCGCTGTCCCCGGCGGCACCGCCATCGTCGACGCCTGGAAGAACCGCGACATCGCCCTCGCCGTCTACCGGACCCACCTACCCGGACCGCACACCGACGGCATCAACAGCGACGACGTCCTGGGCTCCCTCATGCACGCCCACTACATCCGCGCGGTCGGCATCGACTTCGACGACGAGGACCGGTGCCGCTACCTCGCCCGCGCCGCTGCCCTGGCCTACTTCGCCCGGAGCCGGCCATGACCCTTCCGTACGAGAGCCACGACCTCGCTGTCGCAGTCGCCGATCTGCTCGCCCATCCCGACGACCCACGGCTGCCGATCCGGCAACCCTGGTGGCAGCAGTCACTCGCCCTCGGCGTACCCGGCATCGCCCTGCTCCACGTCGAGCTGGCAGCGGCACGGCTAAGGCCCTGGCAACGTGCTCATGATTGGCTCGCCGCCGCTAGCAGCGGCCCGGTAACGACGGGCGCCGACAGCCACCCCTTCCACGGCGCGCCCGCGCTGGCCCACGTCCTCGCTTGCGCCGCCGCTCACCAGCCCGGCACCTACGCCCGCGCGCTCGACGACCTCGACCGGGCGATCGTCGCCGACGCCCGGCGCCGCGTGGCCGCCGCGCACGCCCGCATCGACGATGGGGAACTACCGGCGCTCGCGGAGTTCGACGCCATCCGAGGGCTCGCCGGGATCGGCGCCTACCTGCTCCGCCGAGCACCCGACAGTGAGGCGCTGGCCATGGTGCTCGGATATCTGGTCCGGCTGACGCAGCCACTCCGCGCCGGCAGCGAGGTGTTACCAGGCTGGTGGACCGGCAGCGGGCCCTCCGGCCGCGCCGACTCCCGCTTCCCCGGCGGACACGGCAACAACGGCACGGCCCACGGCATCGCCGGACCCTTGGCGCTACTGGCGCTCGCGGCCCTGCACGGCATTGCCGTCGACGGTCAGACCGCTGCCATCGCAACGATCTGCACCTGGCTCGACCGATGGTGCCACGACTCCACGGCCGGTCCGCTCTGGCCGTACTGGATCACCAGACCGCAACTCCGGGCGGACCGCGCCGAGGTCCACCGCGTGCAGCGGCCGTCCTGGTGCTACGGCACCGCCGGCCTGGCGCGCGCCCAGCAACTCGCCGCCCTGGCCCTGAACGATCCCGTCCGCCGCGCCGCCGCCGAAGACGCACTCGTACGCGCTCTCGCTGACCCGTGCCAGCTCGCGGCGACCACCGACCCGTCGCTCTGCCACGGCCACGCCGGCCTGGCCCACATCGCGCACCGGATGGCCGCCGACGCCCTGCCCGACACCGCCGGGACCCTCGGCGTGCTGGTCCCTCGGCTTCTCGGCGCGCTCGACCCGGGCGGCGCCGGGCCTCGACGTACCGCAGTTGCCCTGGTCGCCGCGAGCCCCGGCCTGCTCGAAGGCGCCGCCGGCGTCGCGCTGGCCGCCCTCAGCTGCAGCAGCGCGGGCGCGCACACCAGCTCCTGGGACGCCTGCCTGCTCACCGCCCCCATCGCCCATCCCCTGACGTAAGGACGTCGAATGCCAACGCCCGCCTGGCGGCAGTACACCGTCGAGTTCCCCGACCCCACCGCAGCCGAGGACGTCGCCGTCTCCGTCCTGGCCCCGGCGCTGGCCGCCGCGCAGGACGAGAGCGTGCTGCACGGGTGGTGGTACGTCCGGAAGTACCCCGCCTGGCGGTGGCGCTACCTTGCCGACGACCCGACCTCCCACCGCGTCGAGGACCTGCTGGAGACACTCGCGGGCCAGGACCGAATCACCAACTGGACCCGAGGCGTCTACGAACCGGAGACCCTGGCCTTCGGCGGGTCGGCCGGCATGCAGGTAGCCCACGAGCTGTTTCATCAGGACAGCCGGCACCTGCTACTCGACCTGCCTCCCGCCACCACGCTGGGAAGGCGCGAGCTCGCCGTGCTGCTGTGCAGCGTCCTGATGCGCGCCGCCGGTCTGGACTGGTACGAGCAGGGCGACACCTGGGCGAAGGTCGCCGACCTCCGGCCCTCCCCCGGCCTCGCAGTGCCAGAGCGGGCCGCCGAACTGGCCCGAGCGATCAATCGGCTCATGACCGTCGACGCCCACAGCCTCGCGAAGACAGGCGGACCACTCGTGGGCCTCGGCCCATGGCTCGACGCCTTCGCAACCGCCGGCCAGGCACTCGCCGACCTCGCCCGACACGGCCACCTCCGACGGGGGCTACGCGCCGTCATCGCACACCACGTCATTTTCCACGCCAACCGATCTGGCTTGTCCGTTCAGGACCAGTCCACCCTCGCCGCGCTCGCGGTCCGCAACGTCTTCCACCACACCACGAGGAGCACCGTGTCGATCGCAGAACCCACGCCCACGAGCACTAGCGTCGATCGAGTGACCAGCGAACCCGCCGACCTGCGCGCCGCGCTCACCGACGCACTTCGCGCCGAGAACATCATCCGCACGCCCGGCGTCGAGGCCGCCATCCGCGCCACCCCGCGGCACCTGTTCCTACCCGGCGTACCACTGGAACAGGCCTACGCCGACGCTCCCGTCTACACCAAGACCGACGGCCGAGGCGCCTCCATCAGCGCCGCCTCACAGCCACGAATCGTGGCCATGATGCTCGAACAACTCGACGTACGACCCGGCCACCGGGTCATGGAAGCCGGCGCCGGCACCGGCTACAACGCCGCCCTGCTCGCCGCCCTCACCGGCGACAACGGACGCGTCGTCACCCTCGACGTCGACGAGGACCTCGTCGACGGGGCCCGCAAGCACCTGGCCACGGCCGGCGTCACAAACGTGGACGTCATCCTCGGCGACGGAGCGCTCGGCTGCCCAGACGGCGCACCCTACGACCGGATCATCGCCACAGTCGGCGCCTACGAAACCCCGACAGCGTGGCTGGAGCAGCTCGCCCCGGACGGGCGACTCGTCGTACCGCTGCGCCTGCGTGGCGCCGCCTCCCGCTCGATCATCTTCCAGCGGCACGACGGCGGATGGCGCGACCAGGGCAGCGAGCTGGCCGTCTTCATGCCGCTGCGCGGCATCGGCGACGACGCCCGCCGGCAGGTACCGATCACACCGGAGCAGGACGTGATCCTGCAGGTGCACAAGGAACAGGACGTCGACACCGCGGCACTGGCCGGCGTGCTGGACACCGAGCGGCGCAAGATCTGGACAGACGTGTTCTTCCCACCGATGGTGCCGTACGAGTGGATGGACCTCTGGCTGGCCTGCCGGCTCGACAACGCCATCATGCGCATGAACGTCCAACCCGCAGCCATCGAACGCGGCGCCGTCACCCCGATGTTCCCGTGGGGCGCGATGGCCACCACCCGCGGCGCCGACCTCGCCTACCTCACCATCAGGCCAACGCCGACCAGACCCGGCGACAGCAGACTGTACGAGGTAGGCGTCATCGGTCATGGCCCGGACGGCGCAGGTCTCGCGGCTCTCGTCAGCGAGGAGATCCGCGTCTGGAATGCCACCTATCGCTCCCGGCGCGTCCGCTTCGAGATCCCCGACGCTCCCGTCGAGGCGGACCCCTCGGCCGGACGCTTCGTCCTTCCCCGGCCGCAGCACCCCATCACCGTCACCTGGCAGTGACCGTGGAGTCGGACAGCGCGCTGTTTCGGCGCTTCCCACTGGTCGCGCGACCACGGCCCATCGCCGGACCGTTGGCCGCCCGCATCGACGATCTGTGCGCGTTGGCGGATCGCGCCGCCCGAGAGGACGACCGAGCCGCGGCCTCGGCCGTCTACAACCAGGCCGCTCTCCTCGCCTCGGACTGCAGCCAGCCGGATCTGGCCCGTCGGTGGTGCCACGAGCATGCCGCCGCGTACCTGCAGGCCCTTCCTCTGGACGCGCAGGCGGCACGCCACGCGCTGGAGCCCTTGGTCAATCTCGCTCGGCTGCACATTCGCGACCGCGACGGCGACGCCGCCCTTCGACTCCTCACGAGTCTCTTCGAGGCAGTGTCGTCACGGACGGACGCGGTGATCGACGGCCAGGCGCTGCCGGCGCGCCGGCTGACTCGCGGTGAGGACGACCACCGCGAGGTCAGGCGATGGCTGTGGAGCGTGCTCGTCGCAGAGGGTGCCCGTGCGCTGGCCAGCGCGGGCCGGTGGAGCGAGGCGTATGAACATCTCGATCGACATCATGGCATCGGCCAGCGGATGCTCGACGGACGCCAGGTGGCGATCATCGCCCGCCTGGCGGCTGGCGACACCGCATCGGCCCGCTCGATGGTCGCGGAGACCGCCCCTGGCGAACCCTGGGAGGACGCAGTCACCGCATGCCTGGCCTACCTGTGTGACAGGTCTTCCGAGGGACAGCTGAGGCTTGCGGTGGACGGTTACCTCAGAATGCAGCCAGCGAGGCCTCTCGCCATCTTCCAGGCCCGCCTCGGCATGACGCTCATCGACGCAGCCGGCGGAACAGCGGATGCACCGCTGCTGCGTCTCGCTGCGACTCTGGTCGCAAACTGCGCCGCCTGGGGCGATGCGCGAGTCGCTCAGGAGATCCTCCGCCACCAGGGTATGGCGGCAGGCATCAGCCACCGCCAGGCAGTGCAGCTTGCGGGGATCGTGCTGAACGGCGGCCTCGACCTCGGGAAATTACCGGCACGGGTGGAGGAGCGTCTCTCGAGACCCCTGGCCCTGTGCCACGCGACCTTGCTGAGCAGCTGTCCGCAAGGGGATGAAGATCCCTCTGGCGTCGAGATCTGACTACAGCGAGGGCCCTCCACGGGTTGTGCCGACCGGACACACTGAGCACCTTCTATGTTCTCCGAGATTGGATCCGGCATGCGCTTGTTCCTGCTGCAATTGCCCGCCCTTATCGGTGTACTCATCGGTGCGCTGGCCACATACATCACAACGACAGTCCAGGAGCGGAGTCGTTGGCGCCGTCAGCAGGCGGCTCGCTGGGATGAGCGGCGGATAGCCGCGTACACGGACTACGCCCATGCCGTCAAGCGGGTCATTTCCGTCGCGGTGCGCCTCGCTGCCAAACGGGGTGTCTATGAGGACGACTTCTGGTTCGGTGGAGAGATCACCGAAGCAGATCTCCTCATGGCGGAGGAGGAACGGACGACCCGGTGGGAGGCGGTATTGATGCTGGGCGACGATGCTGTGGTCGCAGCTGCTCGCCAATGGCACGATGTGGCGTTTCGCCTCATGCGACTGGCGCTGGGCCAGACCAGCGACCTGACGTGGAACGAGGCGGTTCGGGCTACCGGCCAAGCACGGGGTCGCTTCTACACTGCGGCTCGCCGGGATCTGGGTGTGAAGTTCGACGAGTCCTCGGCGCCGTACGAGTGGCAGATGTCCAAGTGGCTGACCGAGAGGCCCGAGGATCGAAAAACCGCGGTGGCTAGTGATCCGGTCGTCTGAGTCACCGGCGAGTCGTGGCTGCCCAAGTCACTCTCCGACTCCTTGCAGGTCGGATCGTGAAGCCAGAACAACCGGCGATCGGTACTGACCGTTGTCCGCCAGACCGAGGTTGCTGGTGCGCCATCGCAGCTCCCCGACCTCCCAGGCCACGGCGTCGACGTCAGGTTGCCGGCCGGTCGGGCTTAGGGCTCCAGCCGCCACCGTTCAGCCAGGCGGTGCCGCCCACCTCCGCCTGGGGGAACGGTGTCGTGTTGTGGCCGCGGGTGCCGAGGTCGGGCCGTTCCTTGCGTTCCTGCTCGTCGATCTTGATCAGGTCTGCCATCGCTTCGACGTACTGGCGTTCCGCGACCAACAGGAACGTGACGAACTCCTGCACCGCCTTCTGCACCGCCGCCTCCGGGTTCGAGCACGACGAGAAGAGCCCGTTGACGGCCTCGATGTAACCCTTCAGGACGTCGATGAGCGTCCCGATGTGCTGGTAACCGAGGCTGGCGTACGCGTTGCGCAGTCCTTCCAGCATGCTGGCGGCCTTCTTGCCCTCCTCAGCCAGCCACCGCGCGTGGGTCTCGAGCTGGAGCAGGTAGGCGGAAGCGCGATCGGCGTACTGGCCGAACGCCTGCGCGGCGCTGCCGTCCCAGTAGAGCTTGAGGTTTTTCAGCTCAGCGTCCATCTCGGCCCGCAGCTCGGCGTAGGTGCCGGCGGCCGAGTGCACGAGGTCGGCCCGGTTCCAGATCACCTTCGGCGCTGAACGCCACGCGTGGACCATCAGATCGGTCAGGGGAAGGCGGTCGCCGGTGCCGAGCTCGATCAGGATCGCCTCCAACTGGAGCAGCGTGTCGCGGTGCTCGTGGATGAAGGTGTCGAGACGGTCACCCTCACCGTTCTCGTAGTAGGTGGTCCGGCCCCCGGTGAAGCCGAGGTTGTTGCCGTCGGTGCTGCCGATGGTGATCGGCTCCTCCACCTCCCGGGTCCGCGGCAGCCGCTCGTTGCGGGTGGCCCCGAGCCGGTCGTTGCCCTCGGGGATCACCAACACCGGCTGGTCGTCGGGAAGCCTGCGGTCGTGGGGCTGGGAGAGGATGCCGGCGCCGCCCGGGCGCACACGGACGCTGTTGCCGTAC
This sequence comes from Micromonospora sp. Mcm103, assembly GCF_024519755.1. NCBI lineage: Bacteria > Bacillati > Actinomycetota > Actinomycetes > Micromonosporales > Micromonosporaceae > Micromonospora > Micromonospora sp. Mcm103. Next base: position 33,849 of record NZ_JALJRJ010000030.1, on the reverse strand, counting down.
CCGTCGCCGAGCGGCAGGTACGGGCCCAGGTCCCGGTTGAATACATCGAAGTCAGTGGAGATGTCCAGATCGGTGCCCTCGTAGTCGGCGGCGATCTGCATCAGTCCATCGGCGATGCGCTCCATCTCGTTACGGGCGATGTTCGCTTCGGACAACCGGCTACCCAAGGCGGTCGCCCAATCCCGGTTGAGCTTGTCGGAGATGCCCTCCAGCGTGCCCCAGGCCGCGCTCGGGATGGCTCCGATGTCGCCGAGGTAGCGGCGCACGGCGCTGTAGGTGACGGCATCCTCGTACCGCTCTTTACCGAAGGCCACCAGCGCCCGGGACTCGACCCGCAGAGCCGACGTGTCCGTGGTCATGGTCTGCTTCTCTCCCCGTACGGTGACTCGGCCGGCGTGAACAGCTCCACCCCGACGGGCGAGCCGAAGTAGTCGACGCGCAACTGCCGGTACTGCCGGCGGTGATCAGCCACTGCGGCCAGCAGGGCCGTGCGGATCTCCGATGCCACCTCGTCCGGGCTGCACCGGCGCAGCATGCCGGGCCGAATGTCGACCTTGAGATCCCCGTCGTGGCCGCGGACGACCGTCACCCAACCGTTGGTGGAGACACCTTCGGCCCTGATCCGCGCCACGTCATCGAAGTAGCGCTCCAGCTTGCCCACAGCCTGCTCCTAGTCAGTGGCGTTGAGGGTCATAGCCCGGTCGGCGATGCGCTGCGCGCTGGTGTTCGTGTACGCGATGACCTGCTCGAGCGGACGATCAGGGCTGCTGAAGTCCGCGAGGATGTGGGCGTAGCGCCGGTCGGAGGCCAGGAGCACACTCGTAAAGATCTTGTCGTTGATCCGCTGTGCGCAGGAGCGGGCTACCTCGTACCGGGGCGCGCTCGGGTTCGGGACCGCCTCACCGTCACACGGGCCCGACGTGGCCGTGCTGCGGAGAAACGCCTCGTCGTCGCTCTCGATCAGGCTCAGCAGGATCCTGCCCCGGTAGGCCTGGTCGGCCGATGTGAAGTCGAACTCGCATCGCACCCGGGACCGGTCGACATCGCGCTTCGGTTCGGTACGTGTCAGCGTCCACGACCCGGACACCATCTCCGGTAGGGCGTCGGCCACATCACCGCACGACGGAACGGCTGCGTCGTCGCCGAGCGGGCCCCAGCGCCACAGACCGACCAGGCCGAGCGCCACGACGGCAACGGCAGCCGCGGCGATCAGCGCCTTCTTGCTCATGGGGCCGCTCACCAACCGGACCGCTGGTCGCGTACCGGCGCGTCCACCTCACGTACCGGCCGCTGCAGCGACGCCAATGCGACCCTGGCGGCGGCTCTCACCTGGCGGGCCAACGACTCGTCCGTGTGCCGGTGCAGACCGTCGACCTCGACCGCGATGTCACCCCGCCTTGAAGCAGCGATGCGAACGGACCGGTCAGGCGAATGGACATCGACGTCATGACTATGGTTCGCGGCCTCGGGAGCAGCTGGCTCTCGCGACCCGGGAATCATCGGGTTTGTCCTCTCTGCCCGGTCGTGTCAGACGTTGCGCTCAGGTTGTGCGCACGCGCGACGGATGCGTCCTTCCGTCGCAACGCCACCATGGCGACGACCCTATCAACGCGTGTCACCGCCTCGCCGCCCTGAGTGATCGCCGCAGATCGGTCCACCAGCGCCCGCATCGGCCCGCCCGACGATGACGGATCAATGCGACTGGCGAGAGAATCCCGCGGAGGGCAGCTCATCAGCCAGGTCGTGGCGTACGGCTTCCTCGGCCCTGTGGCGTCGGCGGTTCCAGATGAGGAAGATCGTCAACATCAGCAGGATGAGAACCACCAGGCCGGCGCCACCGGCGATCACGGCAACCTGCTGGTCGCTCGGGCCACCCTGGTCGCCATACCTGGTGACGTCGAAGTTGTCGTCCCCGGCTGCCTGGTCCGCACCGGTAGCCGGGGGCGTCGGGCCGAGCAAGGGATTCTCGGAGACCACCGGCACGTCGGCTGTCAACGCGGCCACTGGGTCGATGAGACCGAAGCCGTACTGCGGATCACGACCCGCCGGGCCAGCGTCACGGGCCGTCCGGATGATCCTGTTGATGACATTTGCCGCGTCGAGATCCGGGTACTTCGACCGGATCAAGGCCGCAACACCGGAGACGATGGCGGCGGAGTCCGAAGTGCCGTCGCCCCAGCCGTAGCCGTGGTTCGGGCCGATGTTGAAGATGCCGTCGCCAGGAGCCGACACCGCGGCTTCCGGGCCCTGCACAGAGCCGGACCAGAAGGCTCCGCCACGGGTCGTGCCGGTCACCGCGATGACGCCGGGAATGTTGGCCGGCGAGGTGACGGCCTTCTCACCCTTGGCGATGTTGCCGGCGGAGACGACCACGACGACGTCCTTTGCAAGGGCGTACGTAATGGCCTCCTTCTCCCCCGGCGATGCCGCAGCCGCCCCGCCGACGGACACGTTGACCACCGTGGCTCCGCCATCGACGGCCATCCGGATGCCCTGGGCCACCGCTTGACTGCTGGCCCGTCCCTTGCCCTTTTTAATCTTGATAGGGAGAATCCTGGCGCCTGGGGCGATCCCGTCCACACCGTCGGCGGCCGCGTTCGTCGCCGCGATGATGCCGGCCATATGAGTGCCATGACCGTCCTCGTCGGCGCGACCGTCCCCGGTCGCGCCAAAGCTGCGACCGCCGGGAAGCACCCGGCCCCGGAGGTCCGGGTGGGTGGCGTCGACGCCGCTGTCCACCACCCCGACGATCACGCCGCGACCGGTCGACAGCTTGCGCACCTGGTCGATGCGAAGCTCGTCCAGGTACCACTGCTCCGCCCGCTGCGGCGCGGCGACAGCAGGCTGGGCGGCGGCACCGACCAGCAGCACGCTCAGCAGGCCGGCCGCGACCGACCGGAGCATGCCGGCATTCACGCTCATCTGTCCGTCCTCATCGCAGAATGCCGGGGGAACCGGTGTCATCACGGCCCCACGGATCGCCGTCCTCAGTCAACCACAACGACTCCGGACCGGCGCCGTCGTCCTCGGCGCCGCTCTCCCGTCCGACGCCACCGATCATTCCGCCGGCGCTGCCACGCGAACCGCCCGCACCGGTGCCGGCACGACCACCACCGGCGGCGTTACGCAGGGCGCTGGCGGCGCTGGTCATCGGCGGGACTCGACCGTTGCCACCGCCGACCATGCCGGGGATGCCGGCCGGGCTGATCTGACCGCCGACGACGGGACCACCCCCACCGACGCCGAGCCCACCCCCGGCACCGAAGCCGGCGCCGCCGATCCCGCTCGGCAAACCGAGCCCGGGTCCGGCTCCGATACCGAGCGGGCTGTGGCCGCCGAGACCCGGGATCGGCGAACCGCCGGGGCCACCGCCGAGGGCGATCGGTCCGCCGGCACCGGCCAGGCTGGTGCCGAGACCCAGGTCCGCGACCGGATCGCCGGCCCGAGGCGAAGGAGCGGTGCCCTCGCCGCCGCCGGCGAGGTCGCTACCAAAGCTGCCACTGGTCAACGGCACTGAGACCGAGGAATGGCTACCACCGGAGGAGGCTCCACCGCTGATGCCCGTAGCGCCGAGGGAAGCCCCACCGCCGCCGTACCCGGAGCCACCACCGATTGCGGGGGCGCCGCCTGCCCCGACGCCGCCGTCCAATCCGGCAGGGGTGTCGCCAGACGGAGGAATGCGAGGACGGAACCCGTCAGAGTTGCCACGCTCGTCGAACTCCGGTACGTCGAGCCGCGGCCGCTCGGTCTCCAGTGCCTGCGGCAGCGGGGCCATTGCGCTGTTGGCCACCTGCTGGTTGTCCCGGTACCAGTTGTTCAAGTGCGAACTGGTATCCCACAGGCCGCCCCGCTTCTGGTCACCGGCCCGGCCGTCGACCTTCATCGTCGCCTCCAGGTCGTCGGCTTTCTCCCGGAAGGCGCCGTCGGCGTACGACGAAGGATCGGTCCGGTAGTCCGCCCGCAGCGCAGCCAAAAAGCCGGAGGCGTTCTCGCCGTCGTTGGCGTCGTCGAGCTCACCGCCGTTGGGCAGGCTCCACTCGTTGACACCGAAATCGTCCATCAGGGGAATCGGGATGCTCGCAACCGCCTTACGGATGTCACCCTCGATCCGCGACAGCGCGCCACCGACGTTGCTCGCGATGGTGATCAGGTCCTCGATGCTGCGGCCGATGTCGCTCAGGTGCTCGCGGTACGCGTCGCCTCCGCTGCCGGTCCAGCCGGCGAGCAGGCCGGGCAGTCCATCGGTGTGTGGACGCACGGCGCCCGACGCGATCGGACCGACGAAGGAACGTCCGACCAACGCATCCCGTAGGTATCCCAGGGTGGTGGAGAGGTTGTTCCAGCCGACGCCCACCTCACCGACCAGGTCCGGGTCCGCCGACAGCGTCACCTCACGTACGCACTGCTCCCAGGTGCCCATGGCCGACCCCCTCAGGCTGGGAGGAGGCCGGGCGCATGACCCAGCACCTCGACTGCAGAGGGACGATCTGAATCGGGTTGTCTCCTAGACCGACGGCGATGCACGGCCGCGGCACGAGCTGGAATTGCACCACTGAACGCCCTCCCCCGAGATGACGAGAGCCTACAGTAGTCGATCCAATCCAGAGAGCAGCCACAGGCACGGTCCGTTACCGGCCGGGCTCAGCGTGACCGCCCACGACCTCGACTCGGCGTCGCCTCGACCGTCGGCGGGTTCGAGGACTGGTCGATCTGAGACCGAGGGCGGGGTGGGCGAGGGAAAGCACGCGCCGCAGCCCTCCCGAGATCGTCGGCGTTCTCCAGGTCAAGACGCTCCAGCAGTCCTCGGCCGAGATCCTGGACCAGATCATCGTGGCTCCTGGCGGGTCGCCACCGCTCGACGGCACGGAAGACGAGTGAGCCAGCCGGACGCGTCAGGGCGCCCTCGGCCTTGATGAACAGGTCACCACGGCGCACCGCTGCGGATAGCCCTCTGTGCAGGGTCGCAGCCAGGAACGGCAGCTCGGCATGCAGACGCATGAGCTCCCGGGTTTTCCCGTCGGCCCCGTCTGTCAGGTGCGACCGTGTCCACCGCAACGCCTCCGCCAGTTCCCCGGCAGCGTCGCGGGCCGGACCGACCGGTGGGGTGGCCCGCAACTCGGCAGCGGCAATGGCGGCACGCCGCCAACCGTCCACCTTCGTCGGGGCGCTGGTGGCGACGCGCACGGCCAAGCCGAGCTGAGTGCCGAGCTGCAGGTGAACTCCGGCGACTTGCTGCGGGTGCTGCCACAGCCAGCTACGCGCGGCCGCGACGGCCGCGACGGCGTCGTCAACGGTACGGATGTCGGGTGCCGGATCGAGCGGCGAACGCGCGACATCAAGCCCGTGCAGGGACGGCTGCCCTTTACCTGCAACGACCAGAGCTCGTGCTGTCCTGGCGAGGCCGCTGTTCGCCGTCCACCGGGCGGCCTCCGCCACCGGACGGTAGATCTCGGTCAGATGCCCTCGTCCGTGGTCGAGCCATCCGGGCAACGCCATGTCGAGCACCACGAGGCCCGACGTGAGCCTGGCGACGTCAGCGAGGCCGGACGAAACGCCGCCTCCTCGCCGGATCGCAAACCCCTCCGGGGTCGAAGGCCGCTGACCTGGGGGCACGTGGCAGGCGAGGATGTCACCGATCACGCCGACGGCGTTCGCGGCACGGCGCAGCGACCGTGCCGGTTCAGCGCTCACCCTGCTGCCGGACAGGGGAAACTGCCGGTCGACAAGTGCGGCTGCGCGGAGGCCCGCGTAGAACTGGGTAAGTCGCTGTCCGCGCCTGGTCATCAGTGCCGTGGCACCGGCCCGATCCAGTTCCTCCACCGCCGGACGGCCCCCGGCCAGCAGCTCGGTTGCCCGGATCAGCTGCGCGTAGACAGCGGACCGGGCGTTGACCACCGCGTTGATGTCTGCTGCGGAATCCGGCGGATGCTGACGCATCGCCGTGGCCGCGGCGCGCAGTGCCCGGTCGGCCCTGCTGTGCCAGTGGCCGATCGTCATGCCAGAGCCGCCGCCGCGCGTCGCAGCTGCTGGGCGGCGGCGTCGTGGTCTAGCCGCAGGGCAAGGTCATCACCGCCGCTGGCAGCGAGGTGTTCGTGATAGCGGGCAAGGTGCTCCACCAGCGTCGCGACTGCGTGGCGGGTTTCGATGTCGTCGCGCGCCGGCGCCGCGGCGTCGACCACCACGTCATCGTGGTCGGCGTACAGCCGCGCACGGATGTCGAGCATCTCCAGGCCGAAGTGGTCCCAGGCGATGTCGGTCCCGGAGAGGCGCTTCCATGCCTCGATCGCAAGCTGGACGGCACCGGCTGCGGTGGTGTCGTCCCAGGCATGCGCGCTGTCGGCGCACAGCTCCTTCGTCGCCTCGATGTAGTCCATGCCGTGGGCTTGATTCGATGTCAGCAAGGTCGTCCACTCCAATCGGTCGGTCAGCTGGGGTCGTTTGCAAGCCTCGCGTCATCCGCTGCTGGTGCTGGCTGTAAGCAGATCGGGCAGAAGCTCGCGCAGCAGGGCGTACGTGGCAGGGGCCAGGTCCTCCGGCACCTCGGCCTCGCGGACCCGCATCAGCTCGCCCAGCAGATTCCGCAGCTCAGCGGTGTGTCCCTCGGCGTGGGCGGCCCGCATGATGTCGTGCCACGGTCCGTCGTCGCCGCGCTCCGGGTCGGCCAGCCAGGCCTGCTGTACGGCCCACCGAGCACCGGTCGGGTCACCGGCATCGAGGTACAGCTCGGCCAGTTCGTGCGCGGTGTCCACGATCGCGGAGGTGAGGTGACCCGGGTAGATGTCGGACTCGGGCAGCCAGGTGAACGGGTTGCGGGTGCCCACGGCGTAGGCGCGCTCGGCGCCGTCGAGCGGTGCGCCTCGGACGAGCTCCAACGCGGCGCGTAGGTCCTTGACGCCGGCCACTCCGCGGCTCTCGCCGCGACTGCGCAGTCGGCGGAACAGATGCCAGTCCAGCAGGTAGCCGTTGCGCAGTCGATAGAGCCGATCGGAGCCCATCTCGGGCAGCCAGGAAGTGCCGTCAGGCGCCTCGCCCAGCCAGCGGCGGGCTCGCGTGATGGCCACCCGGCGGCTGGCGTCCTTGACCTGCTGGTCGGGCCACAGTGCGTCGGTGAGCTGCTCGGCGGAGGCTCCACGGGCGCCACGCTGGGCGAGGTAGACGATGAGCTCGCCGTGGAAGCGCCGACGCTGGTCCGGAACTGGGCCGGGCGCGTCAACGACGACAGGCCCGAGCACGCTGACGCGCGGGCGCGTCGGGTCCTGCTCGCGCCAGGACCGCAGATCAGTGTCGAGATCCGGGTCAGCCTGGCGGCGTCGTTGGCGGATCGCAGCGGTGACCTCTCGGCGCGGGGTGACGCCGGCTGTGCGAGGTCGGTCCAGGGTAGGTATGGCGACGATGGGATCCGCCGGTGCCGACAGGCGGGTTTCGGCCGGGGCCGTTCTCGGGGTCGCTGGCACGCCACCAGTGAGGAGGTCAAGCACTGACCCGGCGGCGTCGCTGTCCTCCGCCCACTCCTCCGGCTCCGGGGCCTGCGGAGTCGATTCGTCAGTCGCCGCCCGGGCCTGCGCCATGATCTCGACGAGCGGCTCCAGTTCGCGTACAGGTAGGCCGGCTGGTGCCCCCTCGACCTGGAGGTATGGCAACGCGAGGCGGAGCCGGCCTTCCTCGTCCAGAACGACGGTGCTCGAGGCGGTGGCGGTGAGGGCGCCGGTGGTGCTGACGACGGCGACGGCGCACCTGCCGACGCCGCGCAGCTCCTTTCCGAATTCGTGGAGCACGTCGAGGTCGTCCTCGTCGGGCTCGGCGACGAGCAGCACCTGGGGCGCCCAGGCCTCGCCGACGTCGGTGAGGCGACCGGCGAGGGTGTCGGGCGCCCCGGACGCGTGCAGGCCGGCCGTCACCGCGGCGGCCCGCCGTCGCAGCCGTGGGACGGCCTCGTGAACCGACGACGCCGCGCGGACGCGGTCCGGGTTGAGAGCGACGAGCAGTTCGGTCTCCGGCGCCGGGAAGCCGGCGATGATGACCTCGACATCGTCCGACCAGGTGTTGCAGGCGAGTTCGCAGGCCAGGTAGCGCAGCAGGGCAGCCGTCTGTTCACCGTCACCGGCGATGGTCAGCTCGCCGAGTCGTTCGAGGTCGAGCAGCAGATGCCGGCCGGGCTGCGATCCTACCGCAACGAGGGTGGGCAGCGGTGCGAGCTGCTCGGCGACGGCAGGCACGGCCGCGTCCCCGGGCAGGGTCCACTGAGCGCCGTCCTCGACCCACGGTGGGGGTGGCTGAGGACAGGGCTCGGTGAGCACGAGCGTGACGGCCTGGTCGACGATCCACGCAGCGGCGATGTCCGGCACTGGTTGTTCCCGCTCCGCCAGCGCCGCGGCGAGGCTGCGCAGGGCGAGGTCGAGCCGGTCGACGTCGGCGGGTTGCTCGGCCACGCGCAGGATGCGTTCCGTGGCGCCACCGCGAGGGTGCGGTAGTCGGCGGCCGGGCCGGCGGTGCTGCCTCTGACTGCGTCGACGGCGGAACACTGCGGTCAGCAACAGCGCCGAGAGCAGGCCCGCTCCGGCGAGTGATCCCAACACGATGGCGTCGCTGGCGCTGTCGTCGCCCGCCGGCCCGGGCTCGCGTGCCGGATCTGCCGCCCCGGCCTCGCCGCCTGGACGTGCAGTCGTCGAAGACGAGCTGGCTGAAGTGGGCGGCGTCGGAGCATCGCTCGGTCGAGCCTGCGCGGATGAAGTTGGGGGGATCGGCTCGCTCCCGCCGCGGTCCGGCGAACGGGAGGAGGGCGGCTCACCCTCGGCCTCGGTCTCCGGAACGCTCGGCGCCGGCTCGCTGCCGGCTTCGGGAGCACTCGGGGTGGGCCGGGTGCGGCTATCGACAACGACCCGGCCCCGGGCGTGGTCGCCGGCGCCGCGATCGCGAGCCTCCGCCGGCAGCGTGATCCGCCACCCGCGTTCAATATGGTCAGGGAACCGGTAGTCACGCCGCTCAAGGTCGGAGTTGATGGCCACGAGTTCCGGGTAGCGGTCGGCGTCACCGAGGAAACGCTCGGCGACACCGGCCAGCCAGTCGCCGCGCGCCACCTCGTAGACGAGCCGTCCCGGTGCCTGCACGGTCCTGGCCACCGGGGACGCGACGATGGGGATCCGGAGCGTCCAGCCGGCGTACACCCGGGTGTTGCCGGGCTGGAGGCTGCGGCCGTCCGGCTGCGCGAGGCCGTGGTTGGCCTCGGCCAGGCGTTGCCAGGGCACGTTGTACGCCTCAGCGATGTCGAGCAGGCTCTCGCCGCGCTCGACCGGATGTTCCACGTACCCGGTGGTGGTCGTGGCGTCCACCGGCGCGGTGGGTTTGGCCACCACGTGGTCGGAGCGGGGTGCGGCCACCGCCGGCGTGGTGAGGGCGGCTGGCGCGGCGGCGGAGGCCAGGGTCGGCGCGGCGATGGCGCCGAGAATGGCCGCGATCAACGCGGCGGCCACGCGTTGTTGGAACCGTGCCCCCGGGATCCGGGCGGCGTTGCGCGGCACCTGTCCCCGACGGCGTGCGCGCAATTGCGCGACAGTCTCCACCACCAGGGCGACGAGGAAGGTGACCCAGGTCCACGCGGCCAGGAGCGCTGCGATCCAGCCGATCAGCGTCAACGTTTGCAGGAACAGGTCCCCGTCGTCCCGGCTGCTGAGCGCCTGCCAGAACTGCCCGGCGGCAGCACCGGGAGCGTCGGTAAGCGTCGAGAGCCACCCGCCCAGGCGGGGCAGCGGGTTGCCGGCGGCCCAGATGAGCAGCGCGGGCAGGGCAGCGGTCACCGCGACCACGGCGAGCGCGCCGACGCCGGCGAGTACTTGCCGGCCGCGGCCGGTGGCGGGTGCGGTGCGTGCCACTGTTGCTCCTTCGCGGGCTGCTATTGCGCGACCAAAGTGGCGGTCGCGCGGCCGGTCACGGTCGTGCCTGCTCCCCCGGCGAACAGGTCGAGCAGGATCGGGTTGTAGGTGACCGTGACGGTCACGGTGAGCTGCTGCGCGCCGTCGACGGTGACCGAGCCGGTGACCCCGTCGAGGTCGTCGAGGTACGCCTGTACGGCGTCGGCGGCGACTGAGGGCTCAATCTCCTTGTTGCCGCCGTCGATCGCCTGGCCGGCCTTGATCGCCTGCCCGCCGGCGCGGGCCGCCTCGGCGGCGATGTTGTCGGCGCGCTGGTAGGCCCGCACCTTGGCGCCGCCGTCGACGACGAGGCCGATCAGGGCGAGGAAGGCGGGCACGAGGACGGCGAACCAGACCGTGACCCGGCCGTCGTCGCCGCGCAGGCGTCGGCGGAGGGTGGTCACGTTCTGCTCCGGTACGTGTCGAGCGGGCTGGTGAAGGAGGCCTCGAGTGGCACGGTGCCGGGCATGCCGGGCAGCGCGACGTCGGAGAACGTCGCAGTGCAGCTGACCGTGGCGGTGACGGTGGCGGTCTGCCCGACCGGCACCTCGAACCCGGTAGTGGAGATGGTGACCTCCAGGCTGGTGCAACTCAGCCCCTGCGCATCAAGCGTCGAGTCGGCGGCGGCCGTCGCCTGCTCGTTCGCCTCGCCGGCGGTACGGGCCAGCGACGCGGTGCGTGCGGCGTCGTACGCGGCAGCCTCGAGCGCCTGGCGGGCGATGTTGACCCGACCGCCGATGACGGCGCCGGCGAACAGCGCCAGGATGGCCGGTGCGACCACGGCCATCTCGATGCTCACCGAGCCGCGCTGCGCGCGGTTCCGCCGGGTGCTCATGGCGAGGTCGGCCGCTCGACGGGACCGTGTGCGGTCTTGCTGATCGTCCAGTTGAGCCCGGGAAACACGGTGATTGCCTCACCGGTGACGGTGACCCGCACCTCCGACCCGGTGCGGGTGACGACGACCTGTTGGTCGTCCAGGCCCGCGCCGGCGGTCGAGAGGAAGGCGGCGGCACGTGCCTCACCGGCCGCGGCAGTCGACTGGTAACCCCGTGCGGCGTTCACGCCCTGGGTGGCTGCGCCCAGCGCGATCGACTGGGCGAAGTAGACCAGCCCGGTCTGCACGACGGCAAAGGTCAGCAGGAGCATCGGCAGCGCGATGACGGCGAACTCCACCGGCGAGCTGCCCCGATCGTGGTGCCACCGGGCGGCCCGCCCGCGCCGGGTGGGACGCGGACGGGCGGTGGCCAGGGGCTGCGTCACGGCTGCGTCGGGATGAGCGCGACCCAGCCGTTGGCGACGGCAACGATCGCCCCGCCGACGACAACGGCACCGGCGACGAGGATCGCGGTGATGACGGCGGTGCCGACCGGGCTGTCGCCGCGCTCGGCCTCGGCCGGGTCGGTCATGCGCTGCCAGTTTGTGGCCAGCTGCGCGAGGACGTCGTGGATGGTGTGCATGGCGGTTCCCTCCGTGTGGGTGGTGCCGGTGTCAGCGGACGAACAGGCGGGCCATGAACGGGTAGCCGATGAGGACGAGGAGGACGAGGATCAGCGCGGCGGCGGGGATGTCGAGCTTGTTGGTGCGTAGCTCCGCCTGGGCGAGCGCGTCGGTGCGGATCCGGTCCCGCATCGAGTCGGCGCGTGCGCGCAGCGTCTGGTGGACGCTGGCGCCTTCGTTGCCGGCGGTGCGCATGATGTCGGCCAGGTCGCCGAGCTCGATGACCTCGATGTCCCGGCCGAGGGCCTTCAGCTCGTCCCACGGCGGTCGGAGCTGCAGCTGGGCGCCGAGCAGGGCCTCGCGGATGCGGGCGAAGACCCAGCCGTGGCAGACGCTGGCGGCGCGGTCGAGCGACTCGACCGGGCCGTGTCCGCCGAGGACCTGGTGGGCGGCGAGGTCCAGGTAGGTGCACATGGCGCGGCTGAACTCGGCGCGGGCGACGGCGGCCTTGGCGACGACCTCCCGGTGGGCCAGCGCCGCGCCGGCCAGCGCGGCGGCGACAGTCCCGCCCGCCGGGATGACGACCGGAATCGGTACGCGTAGCGCCGCGACCGCGATGGTGATGAGCGCCGGCAGGATGAGGCAGAACAGCGCCGACAGCCCGAGCGTGAGGAAGTACTGGTCGGTGCTGCGGCCCAGCAGCCGCAGGTCGGCGTGCGGCACGGTGAACCGGCGCCGGAGCCAGTTGACGCCGGCCGCCGGGGTGTTCGTCGAGGTAAGCGGCTGGAGGCGGCGGAGTGCGGGGCCGAGCGCCGGCGGGGCGGGGATCAGTTGCACGACCAGCAGGAACACCCCGAGGCCGGTCATCCCGCCGGCGATGACCATGGCGGTGACGTAGCCGTTGGTCATGCCGTCGCTCCCAGTGTCTGGACCTCGGCAGGCGGGAGCAGCCGCTCCCGCCGGGGCGGCAGGCTGAGCTTGCGTACCGAGGTCATGAGCACGACGTAGAGGCCGGCGAGGAACAGCAGCACGAGCTGGCCGAGCACGCTGCCGTACGGCTGGAGGTAGTGCGGGTTGATCACCCCGTACGCCAGCACCAGGACGGTCATGCCGGTCAGGAACCGCACGGCGAAGCGTGGGCCCTCGCGCTTGGCGTCGACGGTCGAGCGCATCTCGATCTCGGCGGCGATGGACCGGCTGATCGCGTTCAACACCTCATGCAGGCCTTCGCCGCGGTCCGTGACGTGAAGCATCAACGGCGCGATGACCTGATCGGCCGTGTAGTCGTTGAGGTCGTCGGCCATCTGTTGCAGCGCGGCGATCGGATCGCCGCTGCCCTGCAGACGCGCGGCCAGGTCACGGACCTCTTGCTCGATGAGCTGCGGCGCGGTCGCGGCGGTCGCAACGACGGCCTGCTGCAGGCCGATGCCACGGGCCACGATGTCGGCCAGGCGGCGGGTCCAGGCCTCGACGGCTTCCAGGCGGGCCACGGCCTGTTTCTCGGCACGACCGGCGGCGAACAGCCACGGTACGCCGGGAACGGCGACGCCGATGATCACGCCGGCGGCGGGCCAACCGGTCAGCAGCCAGGTCAGCGCGCCGGCAACGACCGACGTCACCACCTTGATCTGGTGGGCGCGTTGTTCCCGGCGGGTGCGTCCCGACCCGGTCCACCAGCGGCGTGCCTGCTGGTGCAGCGCCGATGGCGGCCGGGGTGGCCGGGTGGTCCCGACGACGCCGAGGACGCCGACGACTGCGCCGGAGACGGCGAGCATGCCCGCCAGCACGGCGGCGAGGTCGAGCGGGCTCATGGCCGCCTCGCCAGGGTGTCGAGCTGGCTGCTCCAGGCGCCGTGGTTGTGCTCGCCCTGCTGGATGTAGCCGGTGAGCTGGCGGGGGTCGTAGCCGACCCGCAGCAGCGGTTCGCGTAGCCGTTCCGGCAGGTGCCGTGGCACGCCGCGTCCGTCCGGGCCCGGGCCGAAGATCTGGGTGGTGACGAGCTGGTCGCCGCTCATTCCGCCCACCTCGAGCACGTCGGAGACGTACCGGTGCTTGCGGCCGCCGAGCTTGGTTTCGTCCTCGACGCTGACGTACACGATCAGGTCGATCGCGCCGGCAGCCATCCGCCGCGCCAGCTCGGCGGTCATCTCGGGCCCGTGCTGCAGGGCCAGCTCGATGACGCGGTCCATCACGGCGCGGGGGTGCCGGGCGTGGATGGTGCAGAGGGAGCCTTTGCTGGTGGCCATGGCCTGCAGCATCGGCACGATTTCCCGGGAGCGGACCTCGCCGACGATGATCCGTTGCACGGACATCCGCAGCGTCAGCGGGATCATGTCCATGATCGTGACCTCGCCGGCGGGCCGACCGTCGGCGCCTCGGGAGCCGTGGCCCTCCCGGGATTCGAGGCTCATCGCCCAGCGGTGCCGCCCGGTGGTGTGCAGACCGAGCTCGCGGGACTCCTCCAGGGTGACGAACTGCTCGCGGTCGGGGATCTCCTGGGCCAGGCCGCGTAGCAGGGTGGTCTTCCCTGCGTCGGCCAGCCCGGCGACCATGATGTTGAGACCGGCGGCCATGGCGGCCTTGAGGAACCGGCAGATCAGGTCGTCGACGGCGCCGTACCGGTCGCGGAGATCCTCCAGGCTGACGTCCATCAGCGTGTGGCGACGGATGGCCGCGTAGGGACGCACCGACACCTGCATGAGGACGGTGAGCCGGCTGCCGTCGGGCAGTTGCATGTCCAGCCACGGCTTGGTCGAGGACAGCGAGCGCTCGGTCGCGCCGGCGCGCATGGCCAGGACCTGGAACATGTCGACGAGTTCCTTGTCGGTCTCCGCGACCGGCTCGCCGACCGTGATCCGCCCGTCGGTGTGCTCGATCCGGACGTTGTCGCAGCCGAGGATGTGAATGTTCACGATGTCCGGCCGGTCCAGCAGCTGCTGTAGTCGGCCGAGGCCGAACATGTCCGCGGCGACCGCGTCGAGCAGCGCATGTTCCTCCGCCTGCGAGATTGGTTGGCCGGCCTGGTGCAGCGTGTCCACGTGCTCCCGGACGAGGCGGGCCGCGATGCGTTCCGCCTCGGCCTGGCGGTGCTCGGTGGAGACGTTGGGCGTCTCCCGAAGCACCGCGGTCAGCTCCGCGCTGACCCGGGCGCGCAGCATTCGCACCGCCGCGTAGTCGATGGTCTGCGGCTGATCAACGGCCGGCAGCCGAGGTGCTTCCGGGGACGTGCCGTTGGTCGGCCAGCGGTGGCCGTTGGCGGCGACGCGGTCGACCGCTGCCGGCCGGGCCGGGCGGCTGTGTCGGCGCTCGTCAGGCACGGCCACTCCCCCTCGATGCTGTCGGAGCCAGGTGTACGCGCCGCCGCGCGATCGCCTCGCGTACGGCGGACTCGGCGCTCGCTGCGGCGCGCAGCAGCTGCTGGCTGCCGCGCAGCCGACCGCCGCCGTCGCTCAGCACCTCGGCGGTACGCCGGTCGTCGGGCAGCTCGACCACCGTCGGCAGTTGCAGCCGCTGCTCGATCTCCCGCCGGCCGTAGGGGCCGTCACCGATCAGCGCCAAGGCGAGCGCTCCCGTCCCCTGGCCGTGCTGCGTCAGCTCCCGCCGCAGCAACTCCGCCGCGCCGACGGCCGGCGCGATGGTGCGCAGGGTCGCCGCGCGTACGACGAGCAGCACGAGGTCGGCGCGGAACAGCAGCGGCCACGGCGGCGCGTTGGTGGCCAGCCGCCCGCAGTCGGCGATGACGTCGTAGCCCGGCTCGCCGCGCTCCAGGTCGGCGAAGTGCGCGCTCAGCATCTCCCAGGTGGGTCGCAGCGTTCCGGACTGGACCGCGTCGTTGATGCCGGGCAGGAGGAGTCGTCGGCCCGGATCCCGCGCGTCGAGGTCGACGAGCTGGTCGGCGAACGTCTCGGCGAGCTGGTCGCGGAGGGCAGCCGCGGCAAGCGGCAGTAGGCCGACGGGTGGGATCTCGAGGCGGGACAGGTAGCCGCTGAGGACGCTGCCGCCGGCGGGATCGCACTCGGCCAGCACCGTGCGTTCTCTCCAGGCAAGCGTGCAGGCGAGTGCCATGGTGGTGACGCCGGGCGAGCCCTTGGCCGAGACCATCGCGATGATCGCCACGTCAGCCTCCCGTGATCAGGGCGACGACGATCCGACCGGCCGCCGCGCGTGAGGCGATAAGCGGCCCGTCGCGTTCGGCCACGGCGACGTTGAGCAGCGTCGTGCCTTCCCTGATGCCTGCGTGCACGTCCACGACAGTGGCGCTGATGCTGATCGGCGCGGTGGCGTTCGGCTGCTGGTTCGGGACTGGGCCGCTGTCGGCGGTCACGACGAGCAGCACCGCGGCGCCGGGCTTGACGCGATCGGCGGGCAGGCGCTCCGGCGGCAGACTGAGGCCCACCAGCTGCTTGCCCTCCCCGGGTACAGCTCGGTCGGTGAGCTGGGCCCGCGTCAACAGGGTGCCGGGCACCAGCGCGACGGCCGCGAACTTGCCGACGATCTGGTCGGCGGCGCTCGCCTCGATCGGCTTGAGGGCCGGGTCGACGGTGATCCGCACCGTGCTCAGGTCCGACCGCTCGATGGCCGAGCCGACCTCCACCGTGGTGTTCACCGCCAGGTACTCCGCGGTGGTGCCGACCTTGCGCAGCACGGCGACCGCGATCAGCCCGCCGGCGGCGACCAGCGCCACGGCCAGCCAGACCAGCGCCGGCCGCCACCGACGTTGTGGCGCGACGCGGGGCACGGCATACGGGGCAGCGACCGACGAGGCGGTGCGGCCGGCCTTGGGCGGCGCACTGGTCATGACGTGATCACCTGCAGTTCGTCGATGTCGATCGTGGCGGTTGAGGACAGGTCGATGGACTGGGAGCCGGTGTTGCCCCCCCCGCCGCTCCAGGTGACGAGCCACGTCGTGGTGGCCGTGACGGTGTAGCGGCCGCCCGGCCGGGTGCTGCTCGGCTGCCGGTAGCCGTCGTATCCGCAGTCCGGCGACCGCCTGTTGCCGAACGAGGGCTGGTACGGGGTGCCGGGCTTCGTGCAGGTGACGGACTGGCCGTCTCCCATGTCCCACACGACCTTCTGCGCCCGCGCGGTGGCGGTAACCGACCGTCCCGGCACTGCGGCCGAACGGGTGACGGGTCCCCAGGTGCTCGGGCTCACCCGGTTCCAGAGCCAGATCGGCAGCCCGACGAGGCCGGCGCCGTCGGTGCGCGGGGCGATCCCGATGTCGGGACCGTCGAGGTTCATCTGGGCGATGGCTCGCTGCGCCAGCTCCTGGTAGCTGGGCAGGATGCCGGCGGGCGGCTCCGGCGACCAGGCCGTCGTCTGCGAGGCGATGCCGCCGTAGACGCCACAGGTGCGGATGCTCCAGTAGCCATCGGTCCGACCGCCGGGTGGTGGCGGAACCCGCCTGACGTAGCAGGACCCGTCCCACACCCCGAAGCTGTCGACCACGCACGGCACGGTCCGTCCCTCGTAGCGGCAGCCCTGCCCGGCGCCGCCGCTGTCACCACCGCCGTCGTTGCCGCCGCCTCCGGTGCCCGGCTTCTCCACCACCCAGTAGCAGTTGCCCAGCGCGTCGCAGTGCTCGTAGTCGGCGTGTGCGACGTCGGGCGCCAGCAGCGCGCCGGCGCCGACCGCCAGGAGCAGTGCCACGAGCCTCCGGATCAGCATGGCCGTTCCCGTTGGGCGTTGACCTCCCGGATGCGCCACTGACCGTCGTCGAACAGCTCCGCCTTGGCGGTCACCACGTACCTCGTGGCCTGGCCCTCGGTGCGTACCGATCTGCCGGTCTTCTTGGAGACCACGTCCCACGTGCCGGTGTCGAAGCAGTCCTCGATCTCGGCGGTGAAGGGACGGCGGCTCGTGTCGACACTGCGTACCGCAGGTGTCGAGGACGGTTCGCCCTCCGTGATCAGTCCCTGCTGGAACTTGATCAGCAGGTCCTGGCGCACGGTCGGCAACGCCGGGTCGGCCACGAACCTGTCGAGCTTGGCGTTGTAGTCACCCTTGTTCGACGCGGTGACGTAGGCCCGAACGTAGTTCCGGTAGGCCGCCAGCGCGGCAGCACTGGCTGCGGTGTTCTCGGCGCCGGCCGTCGACGAGGGCGCTGCAGACGACGATGACGCCGTGGGGCTCGGCGTCGCGTCCGGGTTGTCGTTACCGCAGCCGGCCAGGCCGGCAACGACGATGACGGCGAGCCAGGCGGTAGCGCGGACGTCAGCCCGGCGGCTCCTGCTTACCGTTGCGGTCAACGTGATGCCTCCCGTTGGTGACGGACGCGGCTTGGGCTCCTGTCGCGGCCACGCTGCCGGCAGGTGCGGAGGAGCGGCTCCTTGCCGCTAGCGCGGCAACCGACCCTGGGGTGCCCGGTCCGGAACATTGACCGGTCCGAGCAGCCCAGCGTCCCCCTCCGAGCGTCGGTGCCGGGAGAAGTTCGCTCCCGACATCGATAGACTCCCCCTTATGGCTGGCCAACTGTCGCTTTGACCAGCCAACACAACGGGTGTTGAGCGGATTGCGTCGTGACTCAACGCCCGTTGCTCCAAGCAGGAGCGAGCATACGCTCACGTTCCGTGCATGTGTCAACATCTGTTTTGTTGGCGCTTGCATCTGCGACACTGTCGTTTAGTCGCTGGAGGGTGATAGTCATGGTCGACGATCGGCATGTGGAGCAGGAGCTGCCACCCCTCGACACCCTGGCCGCCCGGCTGGAGTACCTGTTCGACCGGATTCGGCCGACCCCCGAGGAACTCGGCGAGTCCGACGAGCCCGACCGCCGGTACACCAACAAGGAGATCGCCGACAAGATCAACGCGACTGCGGCCGAGACCGGCGTCTCGATCAGCGCGGCCTACATCGGAGAGTTGCGCCGCGGCGTGGCCAGCGACCCCCGCACCTCCCACGTACGCGCTCTGGCCGCCGCCTTCGGCGTGAGCTCCGGCTACTTCGTCGACGACGCGGCGGCACGACGGATACAGGAACAGATCACGCTGCTCAGCGAGCTGCGTCGGATGGACGTCAAGCAGGTGGCGCTGCGCCAGGTACTCGCCGACAACGGATTGTCAGCGCGGGACACGCAGCTCATCGAGCAGATGGTCGCCCGTCTGCGCGCCGTCGCCGAAGCGGCCGGCCCGGACGAGACCAACACCGCGCCAGACGGTCGCAGATAGCCGTGTTGATCCTTCGGTGGCAGTACGCCGATGAGCGGGGGAACCCTGACGTGGACTTACACCGTCTACGCAAACGCTGCGAGCAGATAGCCGCGGAGGTGGAGATACCGAAGCCGTTCGACATCCAGCGGCTGTGCGACCTGCTCGGAGAGCGGCGTGGCCGACCCATCCATCTGGTGCCGATCCGGCTCCCCGCCCTCACCGTCTGCGGCATGTGCGTACCGACCGGCGACTTCGACGCCATCTTCTTCGAGCAGGACACCTCTCCCCTGCATCAACTGCTGATCATCGGTCACGAGCTGGGGCATCTGCTCGCCGGCCACCAGACGACCGAGATCCTGGACCCGGAAGCCTCCCGACTGCTCCTGCCCGACCTGGACCCGCAACTGGTCCAGCGCAGCCTCGGCCGGAGCAACTACGCAGCCGCCGAGGAACGCGAGGCCGAGATGATCGGCTCACTGCTGCTGCGCCGGGCACGCGCCGGCCGCGTCGTCGAACCCGACTCGCCGCTGGACAGCCGACACACCGAGTTGTACGGCCGACTCCGGCACTCGCTGGAACACCCCGACTGGTAGACGAGATGGACACCATCCTGTACGCCGTGTGCGCGGTCGCCGGCTGGTTCGCCTTCGGTTACATGCTGCGGCTCCAGCGACGGCAGCCGAGTCAGGTCCGCGGCGCGATCTGCGTGGCGCTCGGCGCCTTCGCCGCCGGCATCACGCTCGCCATCCCACCCATCGCGGCCGGCATCGACGACGCGTCCGGGCTACCGAACCTAGCCAAGGTGATGTCCCACGGCTGTGCCATGACGATCGCCGCGAGCGCCGAGAACATGCTCCTTCACCTGTCCCTACCGCCGGCGAAGGCAGCAGCCCGCAGCCGGATCTGGGTATGGGTCACCGGCAGCGCCTTCCTCGCCATGGTCGCCCTGTTCACCTGCACGCTCACCTACGACAAGCCGGTGCGCCTGACCGTCGAGTACGCGCGGGATCCCGCCGTCACCGCGTACCTGCTGATCTTCATGCTGGTCGGCTTCTTCGCCTACTGCACCGACATCGCCCGGCTGTGCTGGCGATTCGCTCGCATCTGCGGGCGGCCGTGGCTGCGTCGCGGTCTCCGCCTCACCGCCGTCGGCGCCGCCTTCGCGCTGCTCTACAGCACCAACAAGATCGTCTACCTCATCGCCTACTGGTTCGGCTACCAGCCGGCTGGCGAACGGGAGATCGCCGCCGTCCTTGTCGCCATCGGCGCGCTGCTCATGATGATCGGTCTCACCATGCCGGCATGGGGCCCGATCTTCACCATCACCCGGCGCTGGGACGACTACCGCTCGTACCGGCAGCTCGAACCGCTCTGGCGCGACCTCGTCGCCGCCCTGCCGGAGCTCGAACTCGACCCCAGCCTGCGCCGACCGCTCGGCGCCGCCCGCGACATCGATTACGCCCTGACCCGCCGGGTGGCCGAGATCCGCGACAGCCGCCTGGCCCTTCGCCCGTACATGGACGTCAAGGTGACGGAGCTGGCCGAGCAGTTCGCCGAGCAGGCCGGCATGAGTGCTGACGAGCAGCGAGCCAACGTCGAG
The DNA here is from genome assembly GCF_024519755.1 of Micromonospora sp. Mcm103. Classification (NCBI taxonomy): domain Bacteria; kingdom Bacillati; phylum Actinomycetota; class Actinomycetes; order Micromonosporales; family Micromonosporaceae; genus Micromonospora; species Micromonospora sp. Mcm103. The sequence continues at coordinate 13,757 of NZ_JALJRJ010000030.1, read as the reverse complement.
GCGGCCCACCTTGCCTGCGCCCTGCGCCGCCACCGGGCCGGACTCATGGCCGCGGTCCCCCAGCCGGCCGACGAGCTGTACCGCCCGGAAGGCGGCTACGCCGGCGAGATCGGATGGCTGGCCCAGGTCACCACCGCCTACACCCGATCCCCCGTGGTGGCCCGGACGCTCGTCGCGGCCCGGCTCGCGGTCGCCCAGGATGCCGCGAACCCCCGGGTTGGAGATGCAGCACGATGAGAAAGCGCTACGCCAACCTGGCCCGCATCCGCACGCTGGACCCCGAGCGCGACTGGCTGGAGATTTACCAGACCATGCTGCGGCTGGAGTTCCCCTGGGACATGAAGCTCGGGCTGAACCTCGCGTTCAACCGGTCGTTCTCCATCCCGGCCATCGCCGCGGTGCACACCGCCACCGGCGAGCTGACCGAGCGCACGCAGAAGCGCATCGACGACACCGGCCTGCTGATGTACGAGATGGTGCTCAACGGCTTCGACCAGCCACGCGGCCGGGACGCGCTGCGCCGGGTCAACCAGATTCACCGCCCTTACGACATCCCCAATGAGGACTACCTATACGTCCTTGGCTGCCTGGTCATCATCCCCACGCGCTGGCTTCAGCGGTACGGCTGGCGTCGGCCGTGCTGCCACGAACGGCGGGCGACGTACCGGTTCTATCGGGAGCTAGGCCGGCGGATGGGGATCAGCGACATCCCCGGCTCGTTCGAGGAGCTCGAGGTCTGGTTCGACGCGTACGACGCTGTGCACCTGACGCCCAACGACGACGCTGCCGCCATCGAGCGCGCGACCCGGTCGCTGCTGCTCGGCCGGATCCCCCGGCTTCTCGCGCCGCTGGGCGACGGGCTGGTCAGTGCCATGTACGACGATCGGCTGCGGCGCGCGACCCGGGTTGACGCACCGGCAAGACCGATCCGGGCCGGCCTGCACGTGGCGCTCAAGCTGCGGGCCCGGCTGCAGCGGTCGTTCGGGGCCCCGCCGAAGGCATCGTTGTTCGCCGACGGGATCAAGACCAAGACCTACTGCGACGGGTATGAGATCAGCAAGCTCGGGCCCGAGGCGGGCCCAAGCTCCAGCCGGGCGGGCAAAAGCCGCAAAAACCGATAAGTCGACTAGCTCGTGAAGATCAATTCAGCCGACTGAGCCCGGTTCGTAACCCGCCCCCTGCGTCGCGTAGGATGTCACCCGTGTAGTTCATCGTCCGATTACTCGGCGTACCGACCTCGGCGACCCGCAGGGTCCAGGTCCCTCTGCGAACCCGTAGAGAGGTACCCGAGCGAGAGGCCTGCGATGAACGAACCACGCGGGGAACAAGATCCTCCCGGGGATGGGAACCGGCTTGCCGAGTTCCTTCTCCTCTGCGAGGCAGCGTCTGCTCTGCAGTCGCTTGCCAGCAGCGAGGAGCCCGATCTACCGATCGGACTCCTCATCCTGCTGATCTTGTTGCTTGCAGCGAGCTGCAACTCGCGCAGGCGGTAACTTCCCCACCAGGGGCGTCGCTTCGGCGGCGCCCCTCCTTTGTTTTGGAAGCTGTAGACGAGTCTACAGCACGTCATTGCGCTGCATCACGCAGGCGGGCAACCAGCAGTCGCGAACCCGACCCGCCAACAGCCGAAGGATAGCCCCTGAGCTGCTTGTATGCAAGAAGCTCGATGGATTGCCAATATGCCGCCAACGGCAGTAGCGCTAACACCAAAGACCCAGCAGCCGCCGCAACGACCCGGGATTCGCGACGCCATCACCAAACGACGGCGAGGACAACCACTATCACCGACACGACATCATCAGCCGACACACAGCCTCTGACCTGCGCAAACGCGAGAGCATCGATAGATTTAGTGGACCGCTGACGGCCGTAGCACCTAACGCGAAGGACCCGGCAGCAGCCGCTGTAATCCTGGATAGCAACGCAATCGCCAAACGAACTGCCTACGAGGGCGATGACACAGCCCTGATTGCTCGGTCGGTCATTGGGCTGCCAGACGGACGGCACACTGCTGCCCTCCGTCTGTCTCTGATCCGCCCTACAGTGGATCGGTGTCGCCTCCTGACGCGCGACGTTAAGCGGACCTTGACGGCTCGTACGGGCGCTAGGGGATCCGCAGGCTCTCTGCTCGGCTTGGCTGAGTCGACAGACATCTGGCTAGCCTTGAGCACCTACCCACGAACCGCTACGCGCCCACGAAGCCAGACCGTCCTGGAGTCATTGAGGGCATAGGCGGAGGCGCAATGACGCGACCGCGTTCCCGCCGCAACCCTCGTGCGGGCCACGGCGTGGCCTTTACTGCGCCGTGTCGCTTGGACGCGGACAGTCGCGGCTGCTGGACTGTGAGCCTCAACCACTCCCCTTTTCGTTTGTGGCGGCCCCGGACTCTCCGCTCGCCGCGCCAGCCATCTGACGTCTTGCAGGACCAGCGTGGAGCGGCCACAGGGCGACACACGCGCCGCCTTCTCCGTACAGACCTCATGCCTTCCAGCCCTTGGCGAAGTTGTTAAGGTTCTACAGCGCTAAGGCCTGCGGACTGCCGCCACCTGTCTAGTCCAGATCTGAACCGCGATGATCTTTATTCGGTCGCCGGTCCCCGGGGCTTGGATGAGGTATTGCGTGCCCCTTTGATCGGTCCCGATGTACATGCCGACGTGACCAGGCCGGGACATCGTGCCATCCGAGCCCGGGATGAAGATCAGATCACCGGGCTGCATAGCCGCCAGCGATGGAACAGCAACGCCGATGTGCACCTGGTCTGCGGTCACCCGAGGGATCCGTACACCGCCCTTGGCCCAGGCGGCCATCATCAGACACGAGCAGTCATAGCTGTCGGGTCCTTCGGTGCCCCAGACGTACGGCTTGCCTCGCTGGGCCAGCGCGAACGCGACAACGGCCCGAAGCTGCGGGTCCGCCGGCAGCATGAAGCCCTCCGGCAGGCCCTCGTCGTCCACCGGCGGCATCCCGTCACCGCCGTCACTGGTACAGACGATGTCCAGGCCGTCGCTGATCGCCGCCACCAGTTGCTCGGCCTCTGACTGCCACCTCGCGTACGCATCGGGAAACGCCGAACGCTGCACCGCTTGCGCAGCCTGGGTGAGGGGCATGGTCTGCCAGCCGTCGATGTCGAGCAGGCGCTCGTAGAACTTCCGGCTGGCGTATCGCGGATTCAGGATCTGCTCGGGTGTCCCCCAGCCCTGGCTGGGACGCTGCTGGAACAGGCCGAGTGAGTCGTGGTCGTTGTCCGCGCCGAGGTGGCCGAGGTTACGCAGGGTGGATTCCTGCATCGCGGTGGCGACGGCGATTTCCCAGCCGTAGCGCGGCACATTCAGCTCAGCGCCGACGGCGACGATGGCGGCGGCATTGGCGACCTGCTCGGAGGTCCACGAGCCCTGCTCGGGCCAGACCGGCGGCGTGGCTGTCGCATCGGGCGAGGTGCTGGGTGGGCTGATGGTGCAGGCCATTGCGGGGTCTGCGTTCAGGATCGAGACTGGGACCATTACGACCAGCGCCATCGACGCCAGCACAACAACGACGAGTCCGCCCACAATGATCAGCCAACGGCGGGTCATCGCAGGCCGGCCAGGCGGATCTCGTAGCTGGTGACTCGCCAGCCTGGACCGACAGCGCCGCCGCGGCGCAGGGCGCAGTAGACGACGCTGTGTTCGGTCCGACCGCGCCAGCCACGTTCTCCCACCTGGGTCGCATTCACCTGGCAGGCCCGCCGAGCGGTGATCCCGCCCTCGGCCGCCGGTGGCACGTCGGCGAAGGGCGTCACGAGGGCCTGGATGTAGGCGCGGTGAGCGGTCCAGGTCGTCCAACGGCCGTCATGGTCGGCTGCGGCGCTCTGGCCGACCAGGGTGCCGCTGGCGAATCGCATGGCCCGCCGATAGGCGTCGCCCGGTCGCGCGTCGCGGCGGGTGTCGGCGCTGTAGACGGACATTACGAACCGTTGGCACACCTGGCCCGGGTCTACATACCAGAAGCCGGGCTGCGTGGGCGGCGGCACCGGGACAGCCACGATGGCCGGCACGGGAACGGACGAGCCGCCAGCGCTCGGTTCGGGCGGTGTCGGCTCGGTCTTGGCAGCGCAGCCGGTAACGGCCAGCGCCATGATCACTTCCGCCGCGACTCGTTGTGGCGCATTCATGGCACGACCCTGTCGGGCCGTCGGGGCCGTTACCGCTGCCGTCGGCTGCAAGCAGCAGCGGTAGCGGAGAAGGCCACTCCGGCATCAACTCTGCCGTCAGCAGCTCCTAGCCAGGGTCCGTGGCAGACGCCCGCCCGGGTGTCCTGACCGTCAGGAGATTGCTGTGCTTGCTCACCACCTCGCCGGCGCCGCGGCCGAGCTGTTGGCCGCTCCGACTCCGGCTCCTCTCCCTCCCCCGGGTCTGGAGAGCGCCGGCAACATGTTCATCGGCTGGATGAAGTGGATCCTCATCGTGGCGGGCGTCGGTGGCCTGCTCATCTGCGGGATCATGATGGCCGTCGGTCGACGCAACCGGTCGGCATTCGCTGCCGACGGCGCCGCCGGCATCCCGTGGGTGCTGGCGGGGTTGACGTGCGGGGCGGTCGCCGCGGTCGTAGTCGGCACGGTTATCCCGGGCTGAGCCATGACCTACGACGTCATCGACCGCGCCCGCCGCGCCATGCGCCGCCGGCTCACCACCATCTGCCCGACCGCGGTGGCACTCAGCGCTGCCGTGGGCGCCGCCGTTGTCGCCACCACGGCCCCGAGCCGGCCTGCCGACTCACCCCCGGGTCGCGCGATGTCGACCTTCGCCGTCACCGGCGCGACCCCCGGTAGCGAGACGCAGAGGCTCACCGATCTCGAGTGGGTCGACGTCGCCGGTGTCTCGGTGCCCGTGTCGAGCCGTTCCGGTCCTCGCATCACCAACGGAGGGCAGGCGCGCGGGTTCGCGCACGACCAGGTCGGCGCGCTGCTCGCCGCCGTGCACATCGTCGTACGCATCAACCCGCAGGTCGGCCCGGCCGTCTTCGGACCGACGCTGCGCGACCAGGTGGTCGGGCCGCATGCGGCCGCGATGCGAGTCCAGGTCGCGCAGGCGTACGACGAGCTGCGTGCACAACTGGACGGGCAACCTCTCGGACGCTTGAACGCCATCCTGCGGGGCTACCGGATCGTCAGCTACCGGGATGACGAGGCGGCCGTGCGGCTGCTGACTGGGGCGCCGGGCGCCAACGGCGTACCCCTGCTGGTGGTCGCCGAGGTGCGCGTGCGGTGGATCGGCTCCGACTGGGCGCTGCTGGCGCCCGCCGGCGGGACGTTCGAGCAGACCGTGATGGCGGCGTCGGACGCCGATGCCGCGACGTTCCTTCCCTTCCGCGTAGGTGGGTGACCTGATGCCGCTCTGCAATCCGTTCCTGCCCGCCACCTGCTCCGGCGTCATTGTCGGCGGTGTCAACCCGGGTGCCGCGGTCCGCGACTCGATGGTCGGCGCGGTCCTCGACGGGCTGGCCAACGCGGTCCGGGAGGGGATCGAGTGGGTCGCCGGCCTGCTGACCAGCTGGACGTTGATCCCGTCGAACAATCTGTGCCCTACCAATGGCTCGGATCCAGGGCGATGGGCCTCCGACTGGATGGCCCAATGCAACTCGGCCGGTGGCCCGGCGCAGCAGCTGCGCGGATTCATGCTGCCGCTGACGGTCCTGGTTCTGGTCGGTGGTCTGGTCTGGCAGGGCATCACGATCGTCGTCAGCCGCCGGGGCGAGCCGCTTCTGCAGGCCGTACGCGGCGTCTGGAACACCGCGCTGTGGGGCAGCATCGGCGTCGCCGGTACCCACCTGGTCCTCAAGGCCGGGGACAGCTACTCCATGTGGCTGCTCAACGAGGCGATCTTCAAGGATTCCAACAAGCCGCCCAACGAGGCGATGACCACGGCGCTCGGAGGGGTGTTGCTCCCCGGCGCGGCGGTCGCGCCGTTCGTGATGATCCTCGTCGGCATCGTGGTCATACTCGCCGCCGTCGTGCAGACCATCCTGATGGTCTTCCGCGAAGGCTCGGTGGTCATCCTGGCCGGGCTGCTGCAACTGGCCGCGGCCGGATCCGTCAGCCGGGGCACGAGCCAGTGGCTGAACAAGACCCTCGGCTGGTCGCTGGCGCTCGCGCTGTACAAGCCAGCAGCCGTGTCGGTATACGCCACCTCGTTCGTGATGATGCGCGGCAACGGGCGCGACTGGCTGATGGGCCTCGGCATGCTCGCCTTGTCCGTGATCGCCCTACCCGCGCTGATGAAGTTCTTCACGACCTTCACCGGTGGCGTCGCGTCCGCGGGCGGTGGCCTCGGCATGGCCGGCGCCGGCGCGGCAGCCGGCCTACACGCCGCATCGTCGGTGCGCGGTGCGGTCGGTGGCCACAACGCCGGCGACCACGCCCGCTACCTCGACTCGCGGGGACCTGGTAGCGGTGGAGGCAGCGGTCCGAGCGGGGCGGCAACGGTCCCCTCGGCACCCGCACCCACGAGTGGCCCCGGAGGTACGAGCGGTAGCGCGCCGAAGGTCATGGACGGCACCGTCACCGGCAGCTCGACCGGGCCGGCAACGTCCGCAGCCACAGGGCCGGCCAGTAGCGGCACTACCGCTACCGTCAGTGGTAGCGCAGCTACCGGGGGGATGGCCGGAGCCGGTGCGGCGGGAGCGGCGACCGGGCCGGCGGCACCAGTGGTCATCGGCACCGTGCTGGCCGCTCAGGCCGGGACCGCAGTGGCAAAGGGCGCTGCGAACACCGCCGGCTCCGCGATGCGAGACGGGAGCTCGCCGTCGTGAGCAGCGATCAAGCGCAGGTACGCACGTACGGCGGCTGGCGGCGCGCTCGCGGCATGGGTTTGTTCGGCCTCGGGCCGATGCAGACGTTCACGGTGCTCGTAGCGATCACCGCGTTGATCGTCTCTGGCTCGCTCGGGCTGCGGGCGGTGGCCGTTACCGCCGGCCCGTGTGCGCTGCTGGTAGCACTGCTGGTGCTGCGGTGGGACGGGGTGCCGCTGTCGGCCGTGATCGCCCAGCGGCTGCGGTGGCTGGTCGGCACCAGCCGCGGCTACACCTCGTACCGCTCCGGGGTGATGGTGGCCGGCGAGCACGCCTGGCAGCTGCCGGGCGTGCTGGCGCCCACCACCTTGCTGACCGTCGCCGACGAGAGCGGCGGCGGGTACGCGGTGGTCTACAACCAGCGGCTGGGCACCATGACGGTGACGCTGCGCTGCGCGGCTACCTCGACCTGGCTGGCCGACCCGGACGCGAGCGCGGCGTGGGTGGCCAACTGGGGCGGCTGGCTGGCGAACCTGGGCTATCTGCCGATCGTCGACCACGTCGCGGTCACCGTGGACACCGCACCGGACCCGGGCTCCCGGTTGGCTGACCATGTCAGCCGTCGGATCGTGCCGCACGGGCCGGCGTCGGCTCGGCGGGTGCTGCAGCGGCTGGTGGAGGTGTCCCCGGCGGCTGCCGCCGACGTGGAGACCCGGGTGTCGGTGACGTTCAAGCCCGGCTCCTCCCCCAGCAAGCCCAAGAACCTCGACGAGGCCCTGGACGAGATCAGCCGCACCCTGCCGGGTCTGCAGGACTCCGTGGGCAGCTGCGGCCTGACCGTGCTCGACCGCGCCAGCGCCGACACCATCTCGGCCATCGTGCGTACGGCGTTCGACCCGGCCGCCCGCGGCGACGTCGCGCGGCTTGCGGCGACGCCCGGGCTCGATCTGGGCCGGTGGGTGGACTGGGACAGCGCCGGACCCGTGATGGCCGAGGAGCACCTCGACCGGTACGTCCACGACTCCGGAACGTCCGTGTCGTGGGCGTGGCACGAGGCGCCACGTCAGCACGTGCACGCCGACGTCCTCGCCCGGCTACTCGCCCCCGGCCCGTATCCGAAGCGGGTGTCGCTGCTCTACCGGCCCTTCCCCGCCGGGGAGGCCGCGCGGATCGTCGAGAGCGAGGTCAACGCCGCGGCGTTCCGGGCGGCGTACCACCAGGCGCAGAAGCGCGACGAGTCCGCCCGCGACCACGCCGACCGGGAACGGGCCCTGCAGACCGCACGCGAGGAGGCGACCGGCTCCGGGGTGGGGCTGATGTCGCTGTTCGTCACCACCACCGTGGTCTCCGCCGAGGATCTGGGGCGGGCCGTAGCCGACGTCGAGTCCCGCGCCGACGTGGCCAAGATCCGGCTACGGCGGCTGCGCGCCAGCCAGGCCGCCGGCTTCGCCACCACCCTGCCCTGCGGCGTGTGCCCACCGCAGCTGGCCCGCCACTGGCCCCACTGACCTCACCACCAGGAGAAACTCGATGCAGAGCACCGTTACCGCCCCGGCCTGGGGCGTGCGAGCGCCCGGCGCCGGCCGGGCGAGCCACATCGCCCCGGGCATGGAGTACCAGGGCACCACCGTCCAGCTATGCGGGCTGTTCCCCTTCGTCGCCGGCTCCGGGGCGCCCACCATCGGAGTGCCGATCGGACGGCACATGCTGTGGGGCGAGGTCGTCTGCCTCGACCCCCTCGAATGGCTCCGCGAAGGCCTCATCACCAATCCCGGTGTATTCGTCCTCGGGCAGCCCGGCGTCGGGAAGTCCACCGTGGTCAAACGGCTCATCACCGGCATGACCGGGTTCGGCACCAGCGCGCTGATCCTCGGCGACACCAAGCCTGACTACACCCGGCTCGTCGAGCACCTCGGCGGGCAGGTTATCCGGGTCGGACGCGGCCTGGACCGGCTCAACCCCCTGGACTCCGGCCCGCTGGGCAGCGCACTGGCCCGCATGGGCAGCGCCGACGCCCGACAGCTGCGGCTGGAGATCCGCGGCCGGCGCATGTCACTGCTGCTCGCGCTGTGCGCCCTCGTACGCGGACAGGCGCTAAACAACACCGAAGAGGTCATCCTCGGCCGTGCTATCGACGTACTCGCCGATCGTCTCGACCGCGACCCGACGGTGACCGACGTGCTCAGCCTGGTCGAAGCCGGCGCCGACGAACTGCAGACCGCGGCCCGGGCACGCACCGACGGCGAGTACCGCCGCCGCGTCGACCAGCTCGTGCCCACGCTGGCGCTACTGTGCGAGGGCAGCCTGCGCGGGGTCTTCGACGGCCCGACCACCCAAGCGCTGGACCTGGACGCACCGGCCGTCAGCGTCGACATCTCCCAGGTCGCCGCCGCCGGCGACCAGTTGGTCGCCGCGGCGATGCTCTGCACCTGGGCGTACGGCTTCGGCATGGTCGACGCCGCCTCCGTGCTTGCCGACCAGGGCCTGGCACCGCGCCGGCAGTACCTCGGCGTCATGGACGAGCTGTGGCGGGCACTGCGCGGCGCATCAGGGCTGGTCGAGCACGCCGACGCGCTCACCCGACTCAACCGGCAGCGAGGCATGGCCAGCGTGATGGTCACCCACTCCCTCGCCGACCTCGACGCCCTCCCCACACCAGAGGACCGCGCCAAGGCACAGGGCTTCATCGAACGCTCCGCCATCAAAATCCTCGCCGGCCTGCCGCCACGCGAGCTGAACCGCGTCAACGACGTCATCAAACTGTCCGGCCCTGAGCGGGAGCTGGTGGCGTCCTGGGCCGCGCCCGAGGCGTGGTTCGCCGGCTCCGTGCACCCGGGCCGGGGCAAATATCTGATCAAGACCGGCGAGCGCAACGGACTGCCGGTGTCGCTGACCCTCGTCGGCGAGGAATGGGAGCTCTACGACACCGACGCGGCGATCCGGCAGGTGCAGCCATGAGCACCCGACCGGTCGAGCCCCGCGGCACCGCCGGCGGCCCGCTCACCCCGCTCATGCTGCTCGGCCTGGCGTGGGCGGTGATCGCGCTGATGTGGCTGTCCTGGCTGGCAGGGCAGATCGCCGCCACCATGACCGGGCAGCCTGGCGCTGACATGGGCTTCGGGTCCACGTACCTGGAGCACCTGCTGCGTGCTGACTGGGCTGCGCTGTGGCCCGGGGTCTCGCTCACCGCGGTCGGCGTCGTCTACGCGGCGCTGCTGCTGGTGCTGGTCGGTGTGGTTACCGTCGCGGCGATGTGGTGGCAGGGGCGCAAGCCCGACGCGGAGGATCCGCTGCCGTCGCTGGCCGGCGTGACCGAGGTTCGGGCGATGACGCTGCCGGCGGTCGCCGCCAAGGCCCGCCGCCTGCGGCGTGGGCTGGCCGACGTGCCGGCGAAGGAGATCCCGGCCGAGGCGGCCGGGGTCGTGCTCGGCGCGCACCGACGGCGGCGCGGCTCGAGACCTCGGCTTTACTCCACCTGGGAAGACGTCATCCTCGCAGTGATGGCACCGCGCGCCGGAAAGACCACCGCACTGGCCGTGCAATCGATCCTCAACGCGCCCGGGGCGGCACTCGCCACCAGCAACAAACCCGACCTGTGGGCCACCACCGCCACCGCACGCGCCGAGCACGGCAGGGTGTGGGTGTTCGACCCGCAGGCCATCGCCCACGTGCCGCAGAGCTGGTGGTGGAACCCCCTCGCCGCCGTAGAGGACGTCGAGGACGCCCACCGACTGGCCAACCACTTCGTCCAACAGGTACGCAACTCCCACGGCAGCGACGACTTCTGGATCCAGGGCGCGTTGGACCTGCTCACCTCGCTGATCCTCGCCGCCGCCATCGAGGGCCGAACCCTGACATCGGTGCAGGCGTGGCTGTCGGACTCCACCTCTCGCGAGCCGGCCACGATCCTCAAGAGCCATGGCTTCGGCGCCTCCGCCCGCGCCATGTCCGGCCGGCAAGCCGGCGCTCCTGAGACCCGAGAAGGGCTCTACGAGACCGCCCGCACCGCCGCCGCATGCCTCGCCAATCCCACCATCATGGCCTGGGTCACCCCACCTGATCTGCCATTGCCTGCGCTCGACGTCGAGGCGATCGTCGAGAGCACCGACACGCTCTACCTGCTGTCCAAGGATGGCGCAGGTGCGGCGGCACCCCTCGTCGCTGGGCTGACAGACCAGGTGCTGCGCGCCGCGGTCACCGTCGCCGAGGCGCACGGTGGTCGGCTCGATCCACCGCTCGTCGCCTGCCTCGACGAGGCCGCGAACATCTGCAAAATCAGAGACCTGCCGGAGCTGTACAGCCACTTCGGCAGCCGCGGCATCATCCCGCTGACCATCCTGCAGTCCTACCGCCAAGGCATCCGGGTCTGGGGCGAACACGGCATGGATGCTCTGTGGTCCGCAGCCACGGTCAAGCTGGTCGGTGCCGGCATCGACGACGCACGCTTCGCCGAAGACCTGTCCCGCCTCGTCGGCGAACACGACGTCACCGTCGCCTCCCGCAGCCGTGACGGACAGGGCCGCAGTTCGTACCAGACGTCGGTGCGTCGGCAGCGGATCCTCGACGCCGCACGGATCCGGGCGTTGCCGAAGGGCACCGCGCTGCTGTTCGCCACCGGAGTCAAGGTGGCCATGCTCAACCTGCTGCCATGGTACGACGAGCCGAGCGCCGATCGGCTGACCAGCGCCGTCGCCGCTTCCACGGCCGAGATGACCCGTCATGCGGAGCGCACGCGCGCCGCACGGCGGGTTCGGATGGCGCAACGCTCCTGGCGGGGGTGGGACCGCTGAAGCTAGCTTGGACATCGGAGGTAGTCGATGGGCGAACCTCGACTCACTCCCCCGTCCTCTGCGACACGCGGCTTCGGGCTCGATCCCGGACGGCTGATCGCGGCCGTCGAAGCGGCCGTGTCGTACTACCGCGACCAGCTCGCCGGCGCTGACGGTCCTCGCGCGTATCTCGCCGGTCGCGGTCTCGGTGTTCTCGTTGACCGGGAGTGGCCATGGCGAGTCGGGTATGCGCCGCCCGGCTGGAGTTCGCTGGCGCGCCACCTGCGTTCAGTGGGCTTCAGCGACGATGAACTGCTCGGTGCGGGTCTGTCGACTGGCACTCGATCGGGGCGGCTCGTCGACGTGTTTCGGGACCGGATCGTGTTTCCGGTGCGCGATCCAGCTGGGCACGCGGTGGCGTTCCTGGGACGCGCCGGCCCTGGCGCCGGTGACGGTGTGCCCAAGTACATCAACAGTCCTAAGTCTGCGATCTACGACAAGGGACGACTACTGTTCGGGATGATGGAGCAGCAGGACCGCCTCGATGCGCGGTGGACGCCGGTCCTGGTGGAAGGGCCTGTGGATGTCCTCGCAGTGTGGCTGTCCTACGCGAAGTCTGGCCGACCCGGAACCGTGGCCCTCGCGCCTGGCGGCACCGTGCTGACGGACCACCAAGCCGGGATGTTGCGAGAGCTGCCTGGCGCCGCAGACGGGATTGTTGCCGCGTTCGATGCGGATCCGCCCGGTCGTGACGCAGTGGACCGAGCCTGGCAGATGCTCCGGCAGCCACGGCCACCCGGGCCGTTATTGGTGGCTGAGTTCGCTGCCGGCGCTGACCCAGCGGACCTGCTGCGACGGCCGCACGGGAGCGCCCAATTACGGGCCGCGTTGCAGCGACGAGCAAGGCCGATGCTCGACGCAGTGCTGGATCACCGTCTGGCCCGGCTCGTCGAGCGGCATCCACGCCTGCTAGAGGACATCGATGGCAGGTGCGCTGGGGTACGCGCCTTGGTGCCACTGATGTACGAGGCGGCGAATCCGGACGAGGCGGTCCGAGTCGGACGACGCATCGTTGCCCTCACTGGTGCCGAGGCAGACACCGTCGCAATCGCCGCGCTCACGCACCTCGAAGAATCGCTGTATGGCCTCTCATTCCGCCTCGGCACAGCCGCAGAAGTCTGGTGACACCTGCTCACACGGGCCACGCACGTCGCCTGATCGCTTTCCATCACGACGGTGGCCGGGTGACCGGACGGGTAGTGAACCTGGATGTCCGGACGGAGCGTCCACCCACGACCACTCCTGCCGCCGATAGCGTGCATCTGATCTTGTGGGCGAGCGGCGGTGGTCGTTCGGGGTGTGGTGTCCGTTCGGTGTGTGGTGGTGGGCTGTGCGTGCTGGGCTGGCTGTCGGGTTCGCGGTTGTTGATGATGACGCGGTGTGTCAGGGTGCGTTTGCCTATGGGTGATGGTGCGGCGTTCGTGGTCTCGGTGCGGTTCGGCGGGGTCGAGGTGCTGGTCGAGGAGACGTCGGTGTCGGTGGTCGGGTCGGAGCCCACATCGCCGCTGTTGCAGGTGATTGCTGTATGAGCAGGCGGCGTTAGGGGGTCGGGACTCAGTGTCTGGCACGGTGCAGCGGTTGACGGAAGCGGCCTCGGTGCCGAAGCAGGGGTAGGTGCCGTTCGGAGACTGTGCGATGTCGCAGGATTGCGGATCCGAGGCAGGAGGGCGCCAGGTTTGATGGATGGCTCAGGGTCGGCGAGACCGGAACCTCTGGTTCGCGGTGGGCCTGCTGTCAGGGTCGCCCAGGCGGTGGAGGTGCACCGGCTGGCGGTGGCCGGTCGGGAACCGGTCATCGCCCGAGACGTCGGGCGGCTGGTGGCTCGGGTGTGGCTGCGCACTTCCCGGTTCGCCGACGTCGCGGCCCTCGCGAGCGCGACCCTGACCTTGGGCCCGGATGCCGGCGCCTTCTACGACCGGGGCTGGGCCCGATCCTCCACGGGGCAACCCCGGCAGGCTCTGGCCGACTACCAGCAGGCCCTGACTCTGTATCGCGAGGCCGGCCATCGCGGCAACGAAGCCGCCACCCTCACCAACATCGGCCTCGTGTACGACGGCCTGGGGGACCGGCAGCAGGCCCTGACCTACTACCAGCAAGCCCTACCCATCCAACGCGACGTCGGCAACCGCGCCGGCGAAGCCACCACCCTCACCAACATCGGCA